>NZ_JADWYS010000001.1:300000-568021 GCF_015831345.1 Caenimonas aquaedulcis
GGCTACGACGCAGCAGGCCGCGTCACCAGCGTCACGCAGAACCTTTGGGCGACGGACACGAGCGCCAGGAAGCCTGCGCCGTACCAGGTTCCCATCACCTGGACCGCAGGCTACGACAGCCGCAACCGGCTGACCAGCTTCGCCCGCACGGGAAGCAGCAGCACGTACACCTACGACGCGAACAGCAACCGCCTGACCTCAGTGGAAACGGCGACGAGCGACTCGGACCTGGACGGCCAGTTCGACAGCGACCCCGCCAGCCAGACCGTGACGCGCAGGCTGGACATCGAAGCGACGAGTAACCGCCTGCTCGGCTACACGCCGGAGATCACCACGACGGGAATCGGAGCTGCGGTCACGGGCGGCCCTGTCACTTACGGCCTCGATGCGAACGGAGCGCTCACGAAGGATGCGGTGCGCAGCTACGTATACGACGCAAGCAACCGCCTTGCCAAGACGCAGGTCATGAGCCAGGGAGACACCGTGTCGGTGAACTACTGGCACAACGCGCTCGGTCAGCGCGTGTTCAAGAGCGAGCCGCAGGCCGAAGCGCTGCCGCCGGGCGAGAAGTCGCTGACGCAGGGCTTCGTCAAGTGGCTGCAAAGCACCTTCGGGTGGACGCTGTCGGCCGCCAATGCCAAGAGCACGACCGGGATGGCGTACGTCTACGACGAGCAGTGGAACCTGATTGGCGAGTACGACAACGGGACGGTGCAAGGCCGGGGGAACGTGGAGTACATCTGGCTGCCGACCGAGGCGAGGCGGGCGATTCCTGTGGGCATCTACCGCAGCGGAGGGTTGTACGCGGTGCACTCCGATCACCTGGGAACACCGAGGTTGATCACGGATGCGCAGAAGGCTGTGGTGTGGCAGTGGCCGTATAGCGCGTTTGGGAGTAACAGGCCGATTGGCGTGCTTGCGGCGAGCACCGGTTCGGGTACGGCCAAACTCCGAGGCACCAGCCCGACGGTGGAGATGAACCTTAGGTATCCGGGGCAGTACTTTGACTCGGAGTCGGGGTGGAACTACAACGGGTTCCGAAGCTATGAGCCCAAGATGGGTGTCAGGTACACACAGCCCGACCCCACCGGCCTGCGAGGCGGTTCGAATAGATTCGCGTATGTAGGGGCGGCGCCTCTCACTTACATCGATCCCCTGGGACTTGAGAAGTTGATATTGCTTCCGAAGGAGGACATCAACTTTCCAGCCGCCGCAGCCGCGCCGGACGTACCCGGCCAGTTGGTCATCTATTCGCATGGAAATCCAAATAAAGTCGCGGGAAAGGATGCGCAGGGACTGGCCGATTTGATCAAGCAGAGTGGGATGTGGAAGGACGGAATGCCTATCAAACTGGACGCATGTAGAACAGCCGAGGGTGCCTCGAATATTGCTAAGGACCTCGCACGCGTACTTCGCACGAACGTGACTGGAGCGGACAGCAGGACTTTGACCTTCGGAGATAAAGACCTTGGTGCTTGGCGTTCCTTTTCCATCCCAGGGACGGAGCGTGCGATTCCTTACTGGCCTGGGAGCTAGATTACTTATCCCGGAGAAAAGAAGTGAGCAAACTCAAATCTCGCCTACTCGTCTTTGCCGGGCTCTTGGTGGCAATTGGCATTGCTGGGTATTTCTTTCTCCCAACTGCGCACTGCTGTGATGAGGACGACCCAGAAAGTGCGGCCCTTGTTAGCGCAGCCAACGCCGGGAAAATGGAGGCAATACAAGCGCTTTTCGAGCGAGCGCAAAGGGACAAGATCCCGGCGCTCGAAGAAAACTGGGCACTCATAGGCGCCCTGCGCGGAGACCAGAAAATGCGGCAAACATATGTGAGCTTTTATCGGACCCGGTTGTCAAGCGAGCAGCGCAGTCGAGTGCTTTCCTATATAGGCGGGGTGACGGACATGCCCGGTAAGCCGTGCCTTCTAGCAGATCTGACGGAGACCTCATCAACAGGTGGCGCGTGCAATTGATCGCTTACGAATGACAGTCGATTTCAAAACGAAAGCCCAAATTGCTGGCGGCCGTGGCGGTATTGAAGAGTAGGAACGAACAATGACTGACTTTTGCTCCCTTCATATCCGCTCGGATGTTCACGCGAAACTGCCTGAGGGTTTTTTAAAGAGCCGTCGAAAATTCCAAATCGTATTTGAAGATAACGAGTCGCCAGAACGACTTGCATGCTTCGACCGGTTAGCGCGAAAGGGCGTCCACAAGCGTGTGGGCCTGCCAAGATATCAGTGGACTTTCAGCAGCGAAGGCTTTGTCAATGGATTTGATGTGTACGAACACCTGAGGTGGGTGTTGGATCAAGTCCACGCAGACTTTCTGCTGTCCCAACTGCAGAATCTTGGCTTCCAGTGCTTGTTGCAGTTTTACTGGGAGGGTAACGGTACAGGCGGTGGCCCGCTGGTGACGCCGCAGATTGCAGAATTGCTGGTGCAACACAGCGTAGGCCTGCAATTCGGCTTCTACTTAGAAGTGGAGAAGGACTAGTCGTATCGGGCCTCCGCGCCGCCTCTCCCTGGCATCGCCACTGGCGCGGGACCCAGCTTTTGCTTTGGGCCGGGAGCCATACGCGCCCGTCCAGAGGATAGAGCCATGTTCGAGGAAGCGATTCGCGATGAAGCGAAGCGCGTCCAAACAGACCCCGATGGCGTTTGAGAACGGCCTTGGCTTCACTGGAAGTCTCTCGAACACTGCCAATAGAGGCGTAGATGAGCACGGTGGTCCAACGTTTGCGGGCCCAAACTCGGCGGCGGCTCAGATTAACGACTCTGTATGAACATAACGCCATTTCCGTGCCCGTGTTGCGGGCGGCTGGTCTTTTCGGAGGCTGCAGGCTCCGAAGAGATTTGTCCTGTCTGTTTCTGGCAGGACGATCTATTCGGCTTGCTTGATCCTTTCAATGTGCTAGGCCCCAATAAGGTCTCGCTGGAAAGCGGGCAAACAAACTATGCGGCTTCCGGAATCTCGGACACGCGTCTGGATCGGTTCAAAGCGCGCCTGGCTTCCGCTTCGCGTTTTGCACCCGATATCGAATGGAGATTGATATCGGCGCAGGATAGATTTGATCCCGAAGAATAAGACCCACAAAAGGGAACCGCATACTACTGGCGTCCAGACTATTGGTTGGGCTCAGGTCTGTAATCTTCCCGGGCTCCATTGCGCGTAGGCGAGCCCCAAGGAGTCGAGCAACTCGCCAACGGGGAAGCAGACCTTGCTAGCAGTGTGCCTTCTCATCGGCTTTCGCATCCGCAACTACACGACTTGGTGTGTGACTTAGAGCGCCGGTCAATGCGTCCTCAAAAACGCCCACATGCTCGCCGTCCCATCGATCGCCTGCGACGGCACATCCCCCGCACCCGCCTTCGCATTCGCGCCTGGCCAGGAGTGCCCGCCCGTCTGCGTCGCGCACAGCTCCACCGCCGTCCGGCTCCTGCAATAGGTGTAGGCCTCGCAGTACGCGCCGCTTTGCTGCAGCACCTTCCTCGGCGCCAGCTCGCAGCCGTTCAACTGCGCCCATTTCGCTGTCGTGAGCGGAGCGGTGCTGAAGGGCACCTTCGGGTCGTTCTGCGCGTGCAGGTGGAAGACGGACACGGCCTTGCCTTCCGCGCAATTGGTGCTCGTGTCCATGCCGCCCACGGACGCCACGCCGCGGAACACGTCGGGCAACTGGCACGCGAGTCGGTACGCCATCGTGCCGCCGTCGGACACGCCCGCCGCGTAGATGCGGCCGCGGTCCACGCTGGTCTGGCGGAACACGTTGTGCACCACCTTCGCAATGAAGGCGACGTCGTTGCCCGGGCCGTTGCCCATGTTCCACGCCGCCGGCTTGCCCCGGGGTCCATACGCATCCGGGTACACGGCGATGAAGCCCTGGTAGTCGGACGCGCGCAGCAGGCTGTCGAAGCCGTCGTCGGTGGGCTGCGCGCCGCGATAGCTGTTGAGCGCGACGAGCAGCGGCGTCGTCTCCGTCGGCCGGTAACGCGGCGGCACGTGCACGCGGTAGCTGCGCGTGAGGCCGTCCTGCTGGATGGTGAAGCGGTGGTCGCCCGCTGTGAGCCACTCGTCCAGCCCGGGCGAGGGCCGCGCCGCGCTGATCGTCTGCTGCGGCAGCTTGAGCTGCGGCGTCTGCGCGGCGGCGACCTGTTTGGGGGGCACCTTGGCGCGACTCGTCTTGACCTTCTTTTTCGCAGTAACGTGCTTGCCGGCAGTGGCTTGGGTGGGGGTGGCGGCTTGTGCGATCGGCGCCGCGAGCAAGGCTGCGGCGACCGCGACGGACAGTGGCAGGTTCGACTTCATCTCTTCTCCCTGGTATGGCTCAGCTATGACGGCGTTGTGGCGCCGTTGCTGTCAATGTAGGGGGAGTGCGCGCGCTTGTGGCCCTGCTGTAAGCAATCGTTGAGGTTGCGCTGGTGGCCACTGCTGAGCCCCACGGCGCGGCATGCCTGCCGTATCCTGCAATTCGTTCATCGACATTCAGGAAGGAACACCATGCAGGAAAAACCTAGCGACCCCCATCCCCTCAGCGACCTCGCGTACGACTGGATCACGCTCATGCAGAACAAGGCGCAGGCCTTGCTCGCGTATGACCAATACATCAAGGACGCCGAGGCCGCGGGCTCTCCCGAATGCGCGGCGTTCTTCCGCAAGGTCCACGATGCGGACAAGGCGCAACTCGCCGAGGCGAAAGAGCACCTGGTGATGGTGCTGCAGGGGAAGATGGGCGCGGGCGGGAAGAAGTAGGGCGGCGCCCGGCGGCGCCGGGCGTCGAACCGGGGTTTTCAGTTCGGGGCGCCGGGCTTGGCCTGCGGCACATAGGCCTGCTCGAGCTTGAGCGTCGATGAGATCCAGGCGGCCAGCGGATAGGAGAAGAGACCGATCAGGACGCCGCCCCCGAAATCCGAGACCGTGAGGCTGACCGGCGACCCCGGTCCCTGCGTCGTCTTGCTGAGCAGCAGGGCGATGATCGCCATCAGCCCTCCGCGAAACCCCATGGTGAGCGTCACGATCACCGTGCGGATCCACGCTTCGCGCGCCTCGGGGTGCTTGAGCACGCGCTCGATCAGCACGAAGAGCGCGAGCATCAAGGCGCCGGCGAACCCGCCGATGAAGATGCCGATCTCCGGCGCCTTCACCGTGAACACCGGGAAGTATTGAAAGCTGCCCAGCTGCATCAACTCCACGGCGACCTGCAGGCGGATGTCCGCCGAGAGCAGCGAACTCTGCACCTGGCTGCCGCCCGCCCACACCCTGGCCTCCTTCATCGCAAACCGGCAGGTCTGCTCGAAGGTGAGCCCGCGCCCGATCGTGATCTCGTCGCTGCGCTGGAGCAGACAAGGGGCGGGGTCGATGAAACGGTCGATGGCGGGGCCGTCGACGGCCACGGTCATGTTCTTCAGGACGACAGGCCGGTCCGAGACGTTGCGCAGTGCGATGACGACATAGGCAACGTCGCCCACGCGGTTGGTCGGCGCGCCAAGCACCGTGACCGACAGCGGATCCGTCTGGCCGTTCGGGGCCGGCGGTTTCGACTCCGTCGCCGCCTGCGTGGCGGGCTCCTGCGGCGGCGCGGCCAGCGCCGATGCCTGCATGCACAGCGCCGCGAAAGCCGCGGCGATCCAGGCGTACAGCCGGCTCATTTGAGGCACCCGTCCGCGAGTTCACGCAGGCGCGAGATGTCGCGCTTGGCCTGCGGCGGGAACGTGCGGTTGCCCATGGAGGACACCGATTCCAGGAAGTCGTTGATCTTGTCCCTGCAGATGATGCGCGTGGCGGCTGCGCACACGTTGGTCTTGTTGCCGTCCCACTTGGCGCAGGACCACACGGCCTGCAGCCAGACCTTGAGCGCTTCGTCGTCGATCACGGACGTATCCGTCCGGTCCGCGAGGTAGGTGGCCGCCTTCTCGTACTGCCGCCGAAGGGCCATGGCACTGACGAGGAAGGACAGGTGGCTCACGACGGCGGGTCGCGTTGCCGCCGCCACCTTGGCGTCGGGGTCTTTGAGCAGCTCGTCCAGGATCTTGCGGCGGATGGTGATTTCCTTTTCGAGGTAGTCGTCCGCTTCCGCCAGCACGCCGGCCGCGCGGCGCTTCTCGGATGCGCGCCGCTGCACGTCCGCCGCGACGCGGAAGAAGTCCATGTCGTCGCGCCCGATGGAGCCCGTGAAGACATAGTTGTTGGCCCACCGGTAAGCGCAATCCGCACCGGCCGGTTCGCGGCTGTTTTTCTGGAAGTCGCTGATCGCGTCGCGCACGCTTTTGGGCGAAGCGCCGGCGCCCGGGCAGACCTGCGCACGCAGCGGCCCGCAGCCGACGAGAATCAGGATCAGCAGCAGCCTGGCAGGTGAGAAGCGTGTCATGGGTCCTCCTTGTTTCAGTCGGGCACGTCGGCCACCGGCAAGACGGCGGCCATGAAACGGTAGCCGTTGTTGGCGACGAAGCGCGGGTCGGCCTTGCACAGCGCCATGAACTCGCGATGCCCCGCGCGCAGGCGTCCCACCAGGCAGCCGGCGCTCGCGTTGCCGATGTCGCTCTGCTTCATGTCGTAGCCCCAGTGCTGGTTCACGGCGAACACGCCCGTGTCGCGCACGTCGCCGTCGCGCATGAAGTCGCGGTTTTTGTCGCGGCAGACGGTGATGTTCGCGGTCTGCACCAGGGCCTGGTGCCGGTCGCTCTTGCCGTGCATGCCGACCGACCACGCCTTGTACTGGCCGAACGCGATGCGCGCCGCGCCCAGGGGGCTCAACGGGGATTCGGTGTAGAACCGGCCCGGCTCGGTGGTGGCCTGCCACGCCCCTGCGAGTTGCGGCTCGCCCGAGACGGAGATGCGCAGCAGCAGCCGCGCGTCGTTGAACTGGTTCGGCGTGTTCGCGTTGTCGCGCCCGTCGAGGTTCATGCCCTCGACGTACACGATGTTCACCGCGTCGGGGTGCCGGCAGATCCACCAGCCTTTTGCCTGCAGCGCCCGGACCACGCGGCCGGCGAGGTTCGCCCCGGGATGCAGCGGCAGCATGCCGTGCGCGTCGTCGTCCAGCAGCGCCTCGGCGACCGAAGCGTCGAGCCGGTCTTGCGCAACGCCCGTATAGCGCACGAACTCCTGCAGCGCCCATTGCGACACGGGGCCGAATGCGCCGTCGTCCGGCGGGTCCAGCAGGCCGATCGCGGCCAGCCGCTTCTGCACCTGGCGCGCCAGCGCCTCGTCGCCGCCGATCATCGCCAGGGGAAGCGCCGGCGCGCCTCCGGCGATGGCTTCCAGTGTGGTCATGACAACCCCCTACCGCTTGTGGTGTCCCGCCGGCAATCTTCGCCGCGGCGCGCCACGCGCACAAGGCTGTGGGGCTCGCCGCCTCCTCCGAATGGAGGATGAAGCGTCGCGCCGCGGCCGCGATAGACTGCCCCCATGAAAACCCGCGCAGCCGTGGCCTGGCAGGCCAACCAACCTCTCACCATCGAAACCCTCGACCTCGACGGCCCGCGCGCCGGTGAAGTGCTCATCGAAATCAAAGCCACCGGCATCTGTCACACCGACTACTTCACCTTGTCGGGCGCGGACCCGGAAGGGCTCTTTCCCGCCGTACTGGGCCATGAAGGCGCGGGTGTCGTCGTCGACGTCGGCGCCGGTGTCACGTCCCTGAAGAAGGGCGACCACGTCATCCCGCTCTACACGCCCGAGTGCAGGCAGTGCAAGTTCTGCCTCTCGCGCAAGACGAACCTGTGCCAGCTCATTCGCGGCACGCAGGGCAGGGGCCTGATGCCCGACGGCACCTCGCGCTTCTCCCTCGACGGCAAGCCCGTGCTGCACTACATGGGGACGTCCACCTTCAGCAACTACATCGTCGCGCCGGAGATCGCGGTGGCGAAGATCCGCAGCGACGCGCCCTTCGACAAGGTCTGCTACATCGGCTGCGGCGTCACCACCGGCGTGGGCGCCGTGATCTTCACCGCCAAGGTGGAGGCGGGCGCGAACGTCGTGGTGTTCGGCCTCGGCGGCATCGGCCTGAACGTCATCCAGGGCGCGAAGATGGTCGGCGCGGACAAGATCATCGGCGTCGACCTGAACCCGGCGCGCGAGGCGATGGCGCGCAAGTTCGGCATGACGCACTTCATCAACCCGAAGGACCACCCGAACGTGGTCGACGCGATCGTGCAGCTCACCGATGGCGGCGCGGACTACAGCTTCGAATGCATCGGCAACACCACCACGATGCGGCAGGCGCTGGAGTGCTGCCACAAGGGCTGGGGCCAGAGCATCATCATCGGCGTGGCGCCGGCGGGCGCGGAGATCAGCACGCGCCCGTTCCAGCTCGTGACGGGCCGGCAGTGGAAGGGCTCGGCCTTCGGCGGCGCGCGCGGCCGCACCGACGTCCCGAAGATCGTCGACTGGTACATGGAAGGCAAGCTGAACATCGACGACCTGATCACGCACACCCTCCCGCTCGAGGACATCAACAAGGGCTTCGAGCTGATGAAATCGGGGGAGTCGATCCGGTCGGTGGTGGTGTTCTAGGGTCGCGTCGACACGTTAGCCTTGACTTATCAATTAGCACGGGCTAATATGAGACCATGCTGCAAACCGAGGCCCTCGACACCGTCATGCGCACCCTGGCGGACCCGACCCGCCGGGCCGTCTTCGAACGCATCGCGCATGCCCACGAGATCAGCGTCGCCGAGCTGACAGAGGGCAGCGGCGTCTCGCAATCCGCGATTTCGCAGCACCTGGGCACGCTCAAGCGCGCGGGCCTCGTCGTGGACCGCGCACAGGGCCGCAACGTGTTCTATCGCGCCGACCCCAAAGGCCTCGCGCCGCTGGCCGACTGGATGGGCCACTACGGCGTGTTCTGGCGCAAGCGCTTCGCCAACCTCCGAACCCTCCTGAAAGAGATCGACCCATGAACGATTCCGCATTGAAGCCGGCCACGCAAGACATCGTGGTGGACGAAGTGTTTCCGCACGCGCCGGAAACCCTCTGGAAGGTGCTCACCACCGGCGATCTGATGGCGCGCTGGCTGATGGCGCCCAAGGGCTTCGCGCCCGTGCCCGGGACGCGCTTCACCTACCAGACGAAGCCGGCCGGCGCGTGGGACGGCACCATCCACTGCGAAGTGCTGGAAGTCGTGCCGCACGAGCGCTTCGTGTATGCATGGCGCGGCGGCGACGAGGCCAACCAGGGCTACGGCTCGCGGCTGGACACCGTCGTTACCTTCACGCTGGCGAAAGTGCCGCAAGGCACGCGCCTCACGCTCGTCCATTCGGGCTTCGAGACGCCCGTCAACGACACCGCGTTCCGCAACATGAGCGAAGGCTGGCGCAAGGTCGTGCCCAACCTGCGCAACTTCGTCGACGGCGGCGCCGGGAACAAGTCATGAGCGCCGCCTACACCGGCGGATGCGCCTGCGGTGCGATCCGCTACGAGATCCCGGGCGAGCCCGTGTTCATGAATCACTGCCAGTGCCGCGACTGCCAGCGCAAGAGCGGCACCGGCCACGGGTCCTACCTCACGTTCGCCTCGGAAGGCGTGAAGCTCACGGGCAAGGCCACGCAGTGGGACATGGTCGGCGACAGCGGCAACGTGAAGACGCGCGGGTTCTGCCCGGCGTGCGGCTCGCCCGTCTACCTGCGCTTCGCGGCCATGCCGCAGATCTTCACCGTGCATGCCGCAAGCCTGGACGACCCGGCTCGCTTCGCGCCGCAGGCCGTCACCTATCGCATGCGCGCATTGCCATGGGATTTCATCGACCCCGCCGTGCCGGCGTTCGAGAAGATGCCGGGCTGAGGACGGCCACCCACGCAATCAGCGCGAGCAACACCACCTGCAGGGGCAGGCGCAGCACCAGGGCCCAGTGCGGCACGGCAGGGAAGAGCTCCGGGTGCTGCAGCATGTAGACATTCGCCGGCGTCACCGCGAGCGTCAATGCCAACAGGCCCCAGGCTGCCCAGCGCCGTGTGGGTTTCCACAACAATCCGAGCGCACCCAGCAGCTCGAACACGCCGCTCACCCACACCACGAGGCGCGGTTCCGGCAGCCACGGCGGCACGATACGCATCTCCGCCTCGGTGAAGGCGAAGTGCGCGATGCCGCCGAGAAGGAACCACAGGAACACGAACACCAGCGCCGCGGTGGCGGGGCGGGTCTCCATGCGAACGGAGAGGGCGGGGTGCATGGCGTCTATTGTCGCGCCCAAGACCGACACGCGGGGCTGCGCGATGCGGCCATACTTCATGGTGGAGCCACACCCGAACGGAGCCGACCGTGTCCAAGTCCTACGCCCCCCAGAAACCCGCCGCCGCCAGCGCGGCCGAATGGCGCTACGGCATGCCCGCCATCGTGCTGCACTGGGCGCTGGCGCTGCTGATCGTCTTCATGCTGTGCCTGGGCTGGTACATGATGACGGTGGAACACGAGCCGGGCGGCGAGTGGTACATCGACCTGCACAAGTCCTTCGGGCTCATCGTGTTCGCGCTCGTCCTGCTGCGCGTGCTGTGGCGGCTGGGGCACAGGCCCGAGCCGCTGCCCGCCGGCACGCCGCGCTGGCAGGTGGCAGCCTCGCGGTGGACGGAAGGTTTGCTCTACGTGTGCATGCTCGTCATGCCCATCACGGGGATCCTCGGCTCCATGTACTCGCGCGCCGGGCTGGCCTTCTTCGGCGTGGCGCTCCCCGCCTGGGTGACGCCCACGCGCGCGACCGCCAAGCTGTTTTTCAACATCCACTCATTCACGGTGTGGATCCTGGTGGGCCTCGTGGTACTTCACGCACTGGGCGGCCTCAAGCACCTGCTGGTCGACAAGGATCGCGTGTTCCACCGCATGTGGTTCCGCTGAAGCTTTCCCTACAAAAACTCGTTGATCACGTAGACCGCGTTGTCCTTGAGCTTGTGCCACGCGCCGCGGTGGCGCCATTTCTCGAGCTCGATCTCCGTGGCGCGCGCCACATACTTCTCGAAGATCGCGTCCAGCCGCTTGGCAAGTTCCGCGTCCTTCACCGCGAGGGTGATCTCGTCGTTGGTCTCGAAGGAGCGGTCGTCGAAGTTCGACGAGCCGATGGCGCTCCACACGCCGTCGATCGTCATGATCTTCTGGTGCAGCAGGGTGTGCGGATACTCGAAGAGCCGCACCCCGTTCTCCAGCAGCTTTTCGAAGTTGCGGTGGCC
Organism: Caenimonas aquaedulcis; assembly: GCF_015831345.1. Taxonomy (NCBI): domain Bacteria; kingdom Pseudomonadati; phylum Pseudomonadota; class Betaproteobacteria; order Burkholderiales; family Comamonadaceae; genus Caenimonas; species Caenimonas aquaedulcis. Next base: position 311,151 of record NZ_JADWYS010000001.1, read on the forward strand.
CGCGTGCTGCACCATCGGGTTGTCGGAGCCCTGCGTGGAGGGCATCAGCACGCGCACGTCGCAGCCGCGCCTCACGGCGTCGCCGAAGGCGTCGATCGCTTCCGGCTCCGGGATGAAGTACGGGTTCTGGATCCAGATCTTCTTGCGCGCGAGGCAGATGGCGGTGTGATGCAGGATCTTCACCGCGGGCGTCGAGCCCTGCGGCTTGAGGAAGACGGCGTGGATCTCGGCGTCGCCGGTGGGCTCGAGCTTCGGGAAGACGTCCTCGCCCACGAACAGTTCACCCGTCTCACCGCCCCAGTTCTCGCTGAAGCAGCCCTGGATGCTGTGCACGATCGGCCCGCGCAGGCGCAGGCTCACGTCCGAGAAGTGCTTGTGGTCCTCGGCGTCGCCCAGCCAGTCGTCCACGATGCAGTGGCCGCCCACGTACGCTTCGCGGCCGTCGATGATGACCTGCTTGCGGTGGTCGCGGTCGTTGAGCACGCCCAGGTTGCGCAGGCCGCGCTTGTGGAAGAACTTCACCTTGCAGCCCGCCTTGCGCATCTCCTCGACGACGTTCTTGCCGATGGCCTTGGACCCCGTCGCATCGAGCATCACGCGAACCTGCTTGCCGGTGCGCGCCTGCGCGGACAGGGCGTCGGCCACGCGCGAGCCGAGCGCGCCTTCCTTCCAGAGGAAGGTCTCGAAGTGCACGGAGTATTTCGCGGAGCGGATGCCTTCGATCAGCGCATCGAAGAACGCGCCGTTCTCGAACAGCTCCCACGAGTTGCCGGAAATCGGGGTGCCGAGCGTCAACCCGGCGAGCGATCCGGTGAGCTCGTCGATCGGGTAGTCGCATTCGATCTTGAGGATGGGCGCGCGCACGCGTTTGAGCGACCAGATGAACAGCACCAGGACGACGATGACGAGAAGCGGCAGCCAGACCCAGGGGGATTCACTCATCGGCGCAGTGTGGCTCAAGCAGAGCCAGCGGCGTGTCAGCGAGCGCCGCGACTGTGGATGAGCTGCCCCTACCGCCGGCCGCCCGCGAGCCGTGCCGCTTCAGGACGCGCGCGCAATCGCCACATCGCGACGCACCCGAGCAAGGGGCCGGCGGCCAGCATCGTGAAGGCGCCTTGCCATCCCGCGGCCGCGACCACGTGCGGCACCAGGTGGATGCTTACCAGCGTGAGGAGGAAGCCCGCGCAGGTCTGCACCGTGAGCAGCGTGCCCACGGAGTCGGGCTCGCTCAACTCTGCGATGCTCGCGGAGAACTGGGCCGAGTCGGCGATCACGGTCACGCCCCACACCACCGCCACCGTGCCGACGATCCAGGGCGATGCGCCCAGCAGCCAGCCCATCGCGAGCGCGCATGCGGCGCTCATCGCCATCGCGCCTATCGTCACCGCCGTGCGGCCGACGCGGTCGGCCAGCATGCCGCCGCCCCAGGCGCCGAGCGCGCCGGCGGCGATCGTGGCGAAGGTGAGCAGGCTGGCGTCGTGCGCGGGCTGCGCGACGCCACTCGCCGCGAAGCTCGCCTGCAGGAACACGGCCAGCCACGCCCACATCGCATAGAGCTCCCACATGTGGCCGAAGTAGCCGAGGTTGGCCAGGCGCACCGCGGGCTTGCGCCAGGCCTGCGTGAACTTGCGCAGGTCGATGGCGGCGGCGCGCTTGATGTTCGGGCCGACACTGCACGCGAGGATGCCGAGGCCCGCGAGCGCGGAGCATGCGGCCGCCACGCCGTACACCATGCGCCAGTCGGCGCCGCCCAGGGCCGCGAGCAGGTGCGGGCTCGCCGAGCCGAAGGTGAGGGCGCCGACGAGCAGCCCGATCAGGAGCCCGAGATCGCCATCCGCCCATGTCGCGGCCAGGCGCATGCCCACCGGGTACACGCCCGCCATGCACATGCCGGTGAGCACCCGCAGGGCGTACACGGCCAGCCCGGTGGGCGGCAGGAACGCCAGGCATGCGGTGGCAGCGGCGGCGACGAGCGCCGATCCCATGAAGAGCCGCCGCGGATCGAAGCGGTCCGCCAGCGAGAGCAGGGCGCTGAGCAGGGTGCCGAGCACGAATCCCGCCTGGATCGCGCTCGTGAGCAGCGCGACCTGCTGTGCGCTCACGTCCTGCGTGCGCTGCACGGTCGCGACGACCGAGGCCGAGGAGAACCACACCGTCATCGCCAGCACTTCGCAGGCCACGAGGATGGCGAGCGACGTCCGCTTGGCGCGGCGCGCGGTCATGAAGCGGCGGGACCGGCGCCGCGCGCGGGCGCCGCGGCGTGCGTGGCGGGCAGGCGGTCGTGCCCGAAGAGCTTGCCGCGCAGCGTCCCTTGCGTGTAGCGCGTCTTGTATGCGCCGCGCGCCTGCAGCCGCGGCACGACGAGCTCGATGAAATCGTCGAAGCATTCGGGCACCACGGTGCGCGACAGGTTGAAGCCGTCGACGTCGGCGGCCTCGCTCCATTCGACCAGCATGTCCGCGATCCGGTCGGCGGACCCGACCCAGGGCGCCTGGCGGCTGCCCAGCACCATCTGCTCCAGCAGCTTGCGCCGCGTCCATTGCGGCCCCGCGCTGCGCGTCATCGCCTCCACGTTGGAGACGATGGCCTGGCTCTTGCCCGTCTCGACCGGCTCGTCCAGGTCGTACTTCGAGAAGTCGATGCCCATCGACGCCGCGGCGTGCACCAGCGCCGCCTCGGAGCTGGCGTAGCGCCTGTAGTCCTCGAACTTGTCCCTGGCCTCGGCCTCGGTGCGGCCCGTGACGATCGTGGCGCCGAGGAACATCTTCACGTCGCGCGCATCTCGCCCCTGCTCCACGGCCTGGGCGCGGATGCCGTCCACGATCTTGCGCACGGCGGGCTGCGCCTGCCCGTTGAGGAACACGCATTCCGCATGCGTCGCCGCGAAGCGCGTCCCGCGCGCCGAGGCGCCGGCCTGGTAGAGCACCGGCGTGCGCTGCGGCGAGGGTTCGCTCAGGTGCATCGCATCGACCTTGTATTGCTTGCCGTGGTGATGGATCACGCGCACACGCGAAGGGTCCGCGTACACGCCGCTCGCCTTGTCCCGCAGCACGGCGCCATCGTCCCAGCTGCCTTCCCACAGGCGGTAGACGAGCTGCATGTATTCGTCCGCGAGGTCGTAGCGGTCGTCGTGCGCCATCTGCCCGGACAGGCCCGCTGCGCGCGCGGCGCTGTCGAGGTAGCCGGTGACGATGTTCCAGCCGATGCGGCCCTGCGTCAGGTGGTCCAGGGTGGACATGCGGCGCGCGAAAAGGAAGGGCTGCTCGTAGGTCAGGTTGGCCGTCACGCCGAAGCCGAGGTGCGTGGTCGCGGCCGCCATCGCGGGGATCAGCATCATCGGGTCGTTCACCGGCACCTGCACGGCGTGGCGCACCGCCGCGTCGGGGCTTGCGCCCATCACGTCGTACACGCCGACGACGTCGGCGAAGAAGATGCCGTCGAAGAGCCCCTTCTCCAGCCGCTTCGCGTACTCCGTCCAGTAGTGGATGTCGGCGTAGCGCGTGGACTGGTCGCGCGGATGCGTCCAGAGTCCCTGCTGGATGTGGCCGACGCAGGCCATGTCGAATGCGTTGATGTGGAGCTGGCGCGGCATGGATGGCCCGAGTCGAAGTGCACAGGAGTATCGGGGTTGCGGTCGGTGGTGTCGAGGGGAGCTTCCGCGTGCGTCGCGCATCCGTCGTGCGCTGGGTGGCGCGCGCAGGGCCGCGTCAGGCGGTGCCCGGTGGGGGCTCATACTGCGGCGGTTTTGCTTCGCAAAACTTCCCTGGGATTTCCGGGCTGGGGGCGGGGCCGCAAAAACTCGCTTCGCTGCGCTCTCGCTCAAACACTTGCGGCCAGCTAGTTCACGAAGCGCGCAAGCGCGCCCGCCCCCAGCCCGCAAATCCCAGGCGCCGCAGAAATCGCCCCCACCGGGCACCGCCTGCCGCGACCCGGAGAGTGGCACTCGGATGTTCAAACCCGCAGGCGCGGCACTCCCCGGGTCGCGTCAGGCGGTATGCGGCAGGGGCGATTTCTGTGGCGGCTGCTTTCGCTGTTCCGGCGGCGGAGCGCGCTTGCGCGCCTTGTGAACTGACTCACCGCAAGTGTTTGAGCGAGAGCGCAGCGAAGCGAGTTTTTGCGGTGCCGCCGCCGGAGCAGCGAAAGCAGCGGAGTTTTTGCAGAGCAAAAACCGCCACAGTATGAGCCCCTGCCGCATACCGCCTGACGCGACCCAGCGCGAGCCACAAGACTCAGCGATCGACGAAGGAACCAACTTACCCCGTCTCGATGGAAGACAGCAGCCTCTGCAGCGCGTCGATTTCCGCCGGCTTCACGATGTGGTGATCGAAGCCCGCGTCGCGCGCGCGCTTCCTGTCTTCGTCCTGCCCCCAGCCGGTGAGCGCGACGAGCGTCGCCGCGTCGTGGGGATGCCGCTCGCGGATCGCGCGGGCGACCTCATAGCCGTCCATCCCCGGCATGCCGATGTCGAGCAGGACGACGGACGGGTGGTAATCGGCGAAGGCTTCGAGCGCTTGCGGGCCGTCGCGCGCCACGCGCACGTCCGCACCGAGCAGCTCCAGGATCTGCCCGAGGCTGTCGCCCGCGTCGTGGTTGTCGTCGACCACCAGCACGCGCGTCTTGCCGAGCGCTTCGCCCGCCGGCGCGGCGCCCGGGGCTTCGTCGGCCGGTTGCTCCGCCAGCGGCAGCCGCAGGATGAATTCGCTGCCCTGGCCGAGCCCGGCGCTGCGCGCCTCCAGCGTGCCGTCGTGCATCTGCGCGAGGCGCCGCGACAGGGCGAGGCCGATGCCCAGGCCGCCCTGGCCGCGGCTGGGGTCGCGGCTCGCGTCGCGGTCGCCGCGGCTGAACATCTCGAAGAGGCGCGGCATCGCTTCGGCGCTGATGCCCGGGCCGTTGTCGCTCACGCGGACGACGGCGCTGCCGCCCTCGGCGCCCGCGCGCACCGCGATGCGGCCGCCCTCCTGCGTGTACTTGGCGGCATTGTTCAGGAGGTTGTCGATGATCTGCGTGAGCCGCACCGGGTCGCCGTGGAGCCAGATCGCTTTCGAGGGCAGTTCCACCGTCACCGAGTGCCCGGCGGCTTGCATCAGCGGGTCGCTCGTCTCGATCGCGTTGCGGACGATCTGCGCGAGTTCCACGCGCTCCTTGCGGAGCGTGAGGGTGCCGCGGCTGATGCGGGAGACCTCCAGCAGGTCGTCCACGAGCCGCACCAGGTGGTTGACCTGGCGCTCCATCATGGCGTGGATGCCGGCCGTGCGCGCGTCGCCGGTCCCGCCGGCGAGCTTCAGGAGCGCGATCGAATTGCGCAGCGGCGCGAGCGGGTTGCGCAGCTCGTGCGAGAGCGTCGCGAGGAATTCGTCTTTCGCGCGGTCCGACTCCGCGAGCTGCTTCGCGTGCTCGGCGATCGCCTGTTCGGCCTGCTTGCGGTCGGTCACGTCGCGCGTGGTGCCGGCGACGGCCACCACCTCGCCGTCGGCGCCGATCACCGGCGCGAAGATGTAGTCGTAGATGCGGCGGCCGTTGGTGCCGGTGAAGGGAACTTCGCCGCGGATCGGCATCCTGGTCGCGATCACCTGGTCGATCTCGCGGTCGTGCATGTCCGCATGCCACTGCTCGTACCCGAGCTCCAGCCACTTCTTGCCGCGCGTCTCCGGCTCGCCGAACATCGTGCGCAGGGCCACGTTGGCGTAGAGGAAGCTGTGGTCGAGGTTGAATACGTAGACGAAGTCCGGGGTGCTGTCGAGCGCGGCCTCGTAGATGCGGCGCAGCCGTTCGGACTCGAGCTCCAGGCGCTGGCGCTCCTCCTGCAGTTTCTTCTGCTCCTCGAGATCGCGGAAGTAGAAGGACATGTCCGGCGCCATCGACTGCGCATCGGCCACGCGGTGGACGATGTACTCGACTTCCCCCGTCTCGGAGAGCACCGGTGAATTCACCGGGGTCCAGTAGCGCTCCTCGAAGCGCTGGCCGCCCGCTTCCGGAATGTCGTAGCGCTGCATGGGCAGGGCATCCCTCGCCTTGTTGTCGATCACGCGCTGCAGCGACGCACGCAGGTTCTTCACCCCTGTCGCATCGGGATTGGCCGGGTCGTCGGTGAACACGTCGAACAGGGCCTTGCCAAAGATCGACTCGTCGCAGCGCGCGAGGCGCAGGTAGTCGTCGCTGGCCGCGGCAATGGTGAATTGCGGGTCCGCGCGCAGGACCAGGAAGGAGCCGGGAACGGACTTGATAAGGCGATGGATGTCGTTGCTGTTCACGCGATTGTTCTTGTAGGTTGGCGAAGGCGGCCGCGGCGGCTCAAGCGTAGCGGACTGCCACTGCACGGTGTGTAGGAGCCTGCCTACACCCGCGCGTGGCGCTGCTTTCCTACAGGGGCGCGCGAAACACAGCAGTAGAGTCGGGGGATGCACCCACTTGCCAGCCGCGCCTGGACCCGAACCGAAGTCGCCGCGCAGCAGGCCTGGGCACTGGCCCGGCGCCACCCCTGGCGCACGGCGTCCATCCTGCCCGCGCTGGTGCTGCTTTACATTCTGGCGCTGCTGCCTTTCACGCCCGGCATCGCCGACCTGCGCAAGGCGAAGTCCGAGGTGCCGTCGGTCGTGATGGCGTCGGACGGGTCGGTGCTGGCCGAGTACAAGCGCCTCAACCGCGAGTGGGTGCCGCTGGCGGAGATCTCGCCGAACGTGGTCAACGCGCTCATCGCCACCGAGGACCGGCGCTTCTACGAGCACCACGGCCTGGACTTGCGGCGCACCGCCGGCGCCGTGCTCAACACGCTGCGCGGCAATACGCAGGGCGGCTCGACCATCACGCAGCAGCTCGCGCGCAACCTGTTCCCGGAGGAGATCGGCCGCTCCATCAGCATCAACCGCAAGGTGAAGGAGGCGCTGACGGCGCTCAAGATCGAGGCCGTGTACTCGAAGAACGAGATCCTGGAGACCTATCTCAACACCGTGCCCTTCCTGTACAACGCCTTCGGCATCGAGATGGCCGCGCGCACCTACTTCGACAAGTCGGCGCAGCAGCTGAACGTGCAGGAGGCCGCCACGCTCATCGGCATGCTCAAGGGCACGAGCTACTACAACCCCGTGCTCAACCCCGAGCGCGCGCGCGAGCGGCGCAACGTGGTGCTGGCGCAGATGGTGAAGTACGGCAAGCTCGACGCGGCGCGCGCGCAGGCGCTGGCCAAGGCGCCGCTCAAGCTGGATTTCGAGCGGCAGGACGTCGCGCTGGGGCCCGCGCCGCACGCGGCGCAATGGATTCGCAAATGGCTCATCGCGTGGGCCGACAACCGCGGCTACAACATCCACTCCGACGGGCTCGTGGTGCGCACGACGCTCAACGCCAGGTTGCAGAAGGCGGCCAACCAGGCGATGGCGCGGCAGCTCGATGCGCTGCAGTCGCTCGCGGACCGGCGCCGCAGGAAGGGCGAGGAGCGCGTGCTGCTGCAATCGGGCTTCATGGCGGTGGACCCGCGCAACGGGCACATCCTCGCCTGGGTGGGCAGCCGCGATTTCGCGACGGAGCAGTTCGACCACGTGAACCAGGCGCGGCGCCAACCGGGCTCCACCTTCAAGCCCTTCGTCTACGGCGCCGCGTTCGAGATGGGCATGAGCCCGCGCGACGAATTCATCGACCAGCCGCTCGCCATCCACCTGCCCGGTGGCGGCATCTGGAGCCCCACCGACGGCACGCCGCCCACCGGCGCGCCGATGACGCTGCGCGAGGGGCTCGCGTATTCGAAGAACACCATCACCGCACAACTGATGATGCGCGTCGGCCCGCAGCGCGTCGCGCAGTTCGCGCGCGCGATGGGCGTGCGGGTGAGCAAGCTCGACGAAGTGCCTTCGCTGGCCCTGGGGACCAGCCCGGTGACTTTGCGGGAGATGGTCGCCGCCTACGGCTCGATCGCGAACGGCGGGCGCTACATCGACCCGGCCATGGTGGTGCAGGTCGAGGACCGCGAGGGCAAGGTGCTGGAGGCCTTCCAGCAGGCCGTGCCGGAGCAGGCCATGTCGCGCTCGCAGTCGCTGCAGCTCGTGAATGCGATGCGCGGCGTCGTGGACGAGGGCACGGGCACCGCCATCCGCACGCGTCACGGCATCCAGGCGGACGTGGCGGGCAAGACCGGCACGACGCAGGAGAACACCGACGGCTGGTTCATCCTCATGCACCCGCAGATGGTGGCGGGCGCCTGGGTCGGCTTCAACGACAGCAGCATGACCATGGGCGATGCCTGGGGGCCCGGCGCGAAAAGCGCGCTGCCCATGGTGGGCGACGTGTTCCAGCAGGCGCTGCGCGCGAAGTGGATCGACCCGCAGGTGGAATTCGACATCCCGAGGCCGCGCCCGCAACCGCGTGAGCCGGCGCCGGGCGCGCCGCCGCGCGATGCGATCCAGGGCCTCACGAATTTCCTGAACAGGCTGTTCAGGGGGTTCCAGTGAAGAGGGACCGCAGGTAATTGACCGGCCCGCGCCAATGCGGACGCGACATCCACTCGTGCAGCATCCGAAGGTCTGCGCGGGCGAGGGGGCGGAAGGTGATGGGATCGGCGGGCATCGCTACGTCCCACCACTCGCGAAACGCGCGGGAATGTCTCGTTGCTCATGCAACACCCGCCAGACGTCGATCGCATCTTCGCGCTCGACATAAAAAACGAGGTAGGGAAAGCGGGTCAGCCGCCATGCGCGCAGGCCCGGAACCGACAGGGTTTGCGAATGCCTCGGTGAACCGATGCCTGGATGCGCACTGATCTTGCGAATAGCGGCCTGCATGGCATCGATGAAGCGCACCTCCAATGCAGTGCCGCCCTCGGCGAAGTAGTGGTCCGCCGCACGCTGGATGTCTTTTTGCGCCTGACTGCGACGTACAACCGCCTTCGCGGTCATTCGGCCCCGCGCTCGCGAGAGCGTTGGCGCAAGCTGTCGAACCAGGCGTCGTCCATCATGCCGACCACCGGGGACCTGGCGCCCTTCAAAAGGAGCGCGCGCATCTGTTCCGTATCCTGGTCCTTGCGGATCAACTCGCGAACGTATTCGCTGCTCGTTCCATAGCCACGTGTTTCGACCTGTTCGTCAACGAAGGCTTTCATCGTTTCGGGCAATGAGATGTTCATCGTGCTCATGCTGGAATCCTAGCCCAATTGGCAAAATTTGGCAAATGCGAGGAGCCGATCAGCCGGAGTGGTGGTTGTTCCAGTAGATGCCGACATAGATGAAGCTCAGCAGGTAGGACAGGAACATGCCGACTTCCTAAGGTAGAGCGACCTGTGCGTATCATGGAATCAACCATTTCAGGAGCACTCCATGTCCAGCGATTTCCTCTCCCAGATTCTCGGCAGCGTGCTCGGACGCGGCGCGGGCGCGCAAGGCATGCCCGGCGGGCTCGGCGGCCTGGGCGGCGGGGGCCTCGGGGGCGTGCTCGGCAGTGTCCTGGGCGGGGGACGCGGGCAGCAGGACGACCGCGGCATCCAGCGCGGCGGGTTCGGCGGCAAGGGCGCGATCATCGCGATGCTGCTTCCGCTGGCCATGCAGTGGGTCCAGCGCAATGGCGGGCTGGGCGCCGTGCTCCAGAAGTTCCGGCAGAAGGGTTACAGCCAGCAGGCGTCGTCCTGGGTGTCCACCGGCGACAACGAGCCGCTGGATGCGCAGGCGGTGACCGACGTCATGGGATCGAACGAGCTCTCGCAGCTCGCGCGCCAGCTCGGCGTATCCGAAGACGAGGTCGCCGGCGGCATGGCGCAGATCATGCCGCAGGTGGTGGACCACCTCACGCCCTCGGGCGAAGTGCCGCAGGACGCCGACGACGTGCTGGGCGCGGGCCTCGCGTCCATCGACCAGATGTTCGGCAGGCGGGGCTGAATCGGCGGGTGCGAAAATGGCGCCATGCCATTGCCCGCCCCCCAACCCCGCAAGCACCTCCACACCCGCGCCGTGGTCTACCGCGGCTACCACCGCGAGGACGGCCTGTGGGACATCGAGGCGGAGCTTTCCGACACCAAGACCTACGCGCTCGAGCGCTCCCAGCGCGGCACCATGCCGCCCGGCACGCCGATCCACGGCATGTCCATCCGCATCACCGTGGACGACACGATGACGATCCGCGAGATCGCGAGCGCCCAGGACCACACGCCATTCGACGAATGCCAGGCGGGCAACCCGCCGATGCAGCAGATGGTGGGCGCGAAACTGGGGCCCGGCTGGCGCGTCGCGATCGACCGCGCGCTGGGCAACACACGCGGCTGCACGCACCTGCGCGAGCTGCTGTTCAACATGGCGACGGCCGCCTACCAGACGATCCCGTCCTACCAGGCGCGCCTGCGCCGCGAAGCGGGGAAGCCCGCGTACTCCGGCACGCAGCCGCCCTACCACTTGGGCAAGTGCATCGCCTGGGACTTCAACGGCCCGGTCGTCGCGCGGCACCATCCCGAATTCGCGGGCTGGCAGCCGCTGCTTCGCAAGGTCGACGCGCCGCCCAAAAGCAGCTAGATTGCGGGCGATGAACGAACGACAGGTCGCCATCGTCACCGGCTCGGGCACCGGGGTGGGGGCGGCCACCGCGCTCATGCTCGCGCAGCGCGGCTGGAACCTCGTCATCAACTACACGCGCAGCGAGCAGGAAGCGCGCGCATCGCAGGCGGCCTGCGAAGCCGCGGGCGCGGACACGCTGCTGCTGCGCGGGGACGTGGCGCAGGACGCCGAATGCCGCGCGATGGTGCAGGCGGCGCACAAGCGCTGGAAGCGCATCGACGCGCTCGTGAACAACGCGGGGATTTCCGTCTTCGGGCCGGCGTCCACGTGGGAGGCGCTGGACGCCGAGACTTTCCAGCGCATCTTGGCGGTCAACAGCATCGGCCTGTTCCAGATGGTCCGCGCCTGCGCGCCGCACCTGAAGGAATCGAAGGGCGCGATCGTCAACGTCTCCTCCATCGCCGGCGCGCTGGGCATCGGGTCTTCCGTGCCCTACATCGCTTCCAAGGGCGCCGTCAACGCGATGACGCTGCACCTCGCGCGCGCGCTCGCGCCCGAGGTGCGCGTGAACGCCGTGTGCCCGGGCCTCATCACCTCGCGCTGGTTCGTGCAGGGCATCGGCCAGGAGGGCTTCGAGAAGGTCAAGGCGAGCGTGGAGCAGGCGACGCCGCTGGGCCGCGCGAGCACGCCCGAGGATGTCGCCGAGGCGATCGTGTGGCTGGTGGCGGGCGCGCGTACGATGACGGGCGAATTGCTGCTGCTGGACGGCGGCACGCACCTCGGCGCGCGCCAGCCCGTGCAGATTCCCGTGAAGTAAAAACGACTGGAGACATCGATGGCTCGACAAACGCTTCGCGCGCCGGGGCGGCGCTGGTTCATCCTCTGCGGCGCCGTCGTCGCGCTGGGCCTGGGTTACACGCAGGCGCGTGCGCAGGCGCCGGTGTGGCCCACCAAGCCGGTGCGCATCGTCGTCACCTTCCCGCCCGGCGGCGCGCCCGACACGCTCGCCCGCGTGCTGGCGGACAAATGGGGCCAGGCGCTCGGGCAGACCTTCACCGTGGACAACAAGCCCGGCGCGGGCGGCAACATCGGCGCCGATTTCGTCGCCAAGAGCGCGCCGGACGGCAGCACGCTGGTCGTGGGCACGGTCGGCACGCACGCGATCAACGCGGCGCTGTACGACAGGATGCCGTACAACCACATCAAGGACTTCACGCCCGTGAGCTTCCTCGCGTCCACGCCGAACCTGCTGGTGGTGAACAACGGCGTGCCCGCGAAGAACGTGAAGGAGCTCATCGAGCTTGCGAAGAAGGAGCCGCTCAGCTTCGGCTCCTCGGGCAGCGGCACGTCCATCCACCTGTCGGGCGAGCTCTTCAACACGATGGCGGGTGTGAAGATGCAGCACATTCCCTACAAGGGCCGCGCGCAGGCGGTGCCGGACCTGCTGGGCGGGCGCATCACGATGATCTTCGACAACATGCCGTCGGCGCTGCCGCTGGTGAAGGGCAACGAAGTGCGCGCGATCGCGGTGACGAGCGCGACCCGCTCGCCGGCCGCGCCCAACATTCCCACGGTGGCGGAGTCCGGATTGCCGGGCTTCGAAGCGACGTCCTGGTTCGCGCTGTACGCGCCGGCGGGGCTGCCGCGCGACGTGCAGATGCGCATCAACGCGGAGACGGCCAAGGTGATGGCAATGCCCGATGTGCGCGAAAAACTCGCGAACCTCGGCCTGGACATCAACACCGGCACGCCGGAGGCGCTTGCGGCCTTCATGCAGGCGGAGACCACCAAATGGGCGCGCGTGGTCAAGGAATCGGGCGCCAAACCCGATTGAGCCCGCGCGCGGCAGGGCGTGATTTTTCCTCGTTTTCGCATCTGCCTCGCTCATCCGTTGAAACAGCGCTGAACTTCATCCTGTAGTCCTGCTCCTTCCCGCTTTGTCGGAGAAGGACTACATGACCCGCGAGACCTGGCCCATCCATTGCGCGATCGCAGGCTTCGCCACGGCCGCGCTGATCTATGTGTCCCTGGTGATCGTCGGGCAGTGGCGCCATGCTGCCCTCGAGCCCGTCGCCTCGCCGGCCGTGGCTTTCGCCCGGGCGCCTGCGACGGCCGCCGCGGCCGTCGCCGAACCGGCCGCCGGCGCGCCCGTGGCGATGTCCGAACGCAGCTACTACGACGCCCTGCGCACCCGCGTGCGCTGGATGCCCACGCGCCTGGGCAACGCCCCGGACTACGACACGCGCCTGTTGCTGGCCAAGTCCGCCGCGCAGCGCGCCGGCCTCGCCGAAGTCGGGCTGGGGTACCGCGACGTGTACGGGCTCATCACCGCGGAGACCTCCTGGGTGCCCCGGCGCGGCGCGGGGCGTCGCGGCACGCCGAGTTATGGCGTGGCGCAGTTCGAGCCCGCCACCGCCCGCGCGCTCGGCGTGCGCGACCCCAACGACCTGGTGGAAGCCGTGCACGTCGCCGCGGTGCACATGAAGGAAGCCGCGATGTGGAGCTCGGAGCGCGTGGCGCGCCTTCGGCTGGGCGCCGACGAGCGCGCCGACAAGCTGCGCGAAGGCATCTCCGTCTACTACAACCTCTCGAGCAAGGGACGCGCGCAGTGGAACGGGCTCAACGCGAGCCGTCTGCCGGTCGAAACGCAGCGCCATATCTTCAACGCGAGGATGGGTGCGCAGGAGGCGGCCTGGCTCGATGCGCAGTCGCGGGCCGGGCGCTTCGGCGGGGACGATGGCACCGCGCGTGCGGTGTTGACGGCGAGCCGGTAGCGCATCCCCGCGCGGGCGGGATCACAAGCCGTCCAGTTTCCCTTTCCAGAATTCGCGCGGCGGGATCTCTCCCGCACCCGCCATCGCGTTCTCCCGCATGTGGTCCGCGCTCGAGGTTCCCGGGATCACGCAGGTCACCGCCGGATTCGAAAGCACGAACTTGAGCAGCACCTGGTTCCAGCTCCAGCACCCGATGGGCCCGGCCCACGGCGGGAGCGGCTTCGATCGCAGCCGCGCCAGTTCCTTGCCGGCGCCGAAGGGGAGGTTGACCAGCACCGCCATGCCACGTTCCGCGGCCAGCGGCAGCAGCCGCTGCTCCGCCTGCCGGTGCGCGATGGAATAGTTGAACTGCACGAAGTCGAGCGGCTCCGCGCGCATGACGGTTTCCAGTTCCGCGTACGCCGATTCGGTGTAGTGGGTCACGCCGAGATAGCCGATGCGCCCGAGCGCTTTCCATTCGCGCAGCGTCGACAGGTGCGTCTTCCAGTCCACGAGGTTGTGCACCTGCATGAGGTCGATGCGCCTGGCGCGCCAATGCGCGAACGACCGCTCCATCTGCGCGATTCCCGCCTCGCGGCCGCTCGTCCAGACCTTGGTCGCGATGAAGGCCTTGTCGCGGTCGCCGGCGCGCTCGAGCAGGCTGCCGGCCACCTGCTCGGCCGTGCCGTACATGGGCGAGCTGTCGATGACCGTCCCGCCCGCCTTGAAAAGCTCATCCAGGACGCGGCCCCGCTCGGGCCATTCCGCCGGCGAGCCCCCGACGTCGAAGCCCAGCCAGGTGCCGCAGCCGATGACGGGGAGCGCCGCGCCGGTCGAAGGGATGGGACGCATCTGCATGCCGGAACGATACTGCAGCCGCGCGCGGAACGCGCGGCGCGGATGAGGTGAACGGGTAGTTCTCCTACAGGACCGCTGTCAACTGGGCGCGACGCTGGGCGTTGGACAAGCGAGCTTCATGTCGGAGCTCGAGAGCCACCATTTCGGGAGACATCCATGCTCAAGAAAATCCTCCTCGCCACGCTGATCGGCGCCTCGTTCGCCAGCGTTCCCGTCGCCTCGTTCTCGCGCACGATCATCATTCGCGAAGCGCCGCCCGAGCCGCGCCAGGAAGCCATGCCGGCCCCGCGCCGCGGTTACGCCTGGGCGCCGGGCCACTGGGAGTGGCGCGGCAACCGCCATGTGTGGATCGAGGGCCACTGGCTGCGCGCGCGCCGCGGCCAGCACTGGGAGCCGGAGCGTTGGGTCCAGCGCGACGGCCGCTGGGAAATGCGCCCGGGCCGCTGGGTCCGCGGTGACCGCGACGGCGACGGCGTGCCGAACCGCTTCGACAGCCGCCCGAACAATCCGAACAGGAGCTGACCGGATCGGGGGCTGGGGGCGCGGGCGATAATCGCCCGATGCCCTTTCCCCTCGACACCAGCGCAGTCACCCACGGCATCCAGCTCGCGGTGGCGCCGGTGTTCCTCCTCACGGCCGTCTCCGGCATGATCGGCGCGGTCGCGGGGCGCCTGGCGCGCATCATCGATCGCGCCCGGCTCGTGGAAGACCGTGCACGCGTCTCCACCGACCAGGAATTCCTCGCGCGTTCCTACGCGGAGCTCGCGGAATTGCGCCAGCGCGGCCGGCTGGCCAACGGCTGCATCGCGCTGCTCACCACCTGCGCCTTCCTCATCGGCCTCACGATCGTCCTGCTCTTCCTCGGCGAGACCACGGCATTCCAGATCAACAAGCTGGCCGTCGCGAGCTTCCTGCTGGGCGTGGTGTGCTTCCTCTGCGCGCTGCTCTGCTTCCTCGCGGAGACCGTGGTCGCCACGAGGCTGCTCAACTTCCACATGCTGCGCCAGTAGCGCGAGCGCACGCTCAGCCGGCGCTCGGGGCCGTGCCGCCCGCCGCGAGGTTCATCCGGAAGAATGCGACGGTGCGATCCCAGGCCAGCTTCGCCGCCGGTGCGTCGAAGCGCGGCGTCGTGTCGTTGTTGAAGCCGTGCTGCGTCCCGGGATAGCGATACGCCGTATGGCGCACGCCGGCGGCCTTGAGCGCGGCTTCGTATGCGGGCCATGCGGCGTTGATGCGCTCGTCCACTTCCGCCTGGTGGATGAGCAGCGGCGCCTTTACCTTGACGGCTTCATCCGGTGCCGGCGTGTTGCCGTAGAAGGGTACGGCCGCGTCGAGGTCAGGCAGGTGGGTGGACAGCATGTGCACCACGCCGCCCCCATAGCAAAAGCCCACCGCGCCCAGCTTGCCGTTGCCATCGGCGCGCGCGCGCAGCCATGCCGCGGCCGCAAGGAAGTCCTGCTGCGCCCTGGCCTGGTCCAGCTTCGCGAGCGCCTCGCGTGCCTTGTCCTCGTCGCCGGGATAGCCGCCCAGGGGCGTGAGCGCATCCGGCGCGAAGGCCATGAAGCCGTCGAGCGCCAGGCGGCGCGCGATGTCTTCGATGTGCGGGTTCAGCCCGCGGTTCTCGTGGATGACGAGGATGGGCGCGAGCCTGGCGGCGCCGGCGCTCGCGGGGCGCGCGAGGTAGCCCTTCATCGTGCCGTTGCCTTGGGGGGAGGGGTAGCTCACCCATTCGGTCTTCAGGCGCGGATCGTCCTTCTTCACCTGCTGGCCCGCCGCGAAGTCCGGACTGAGCGCGGCCAGAAGTCCCGCCGCCGTGACGCCGGCCTTGGCGAACTTCTGCGCCCTGGTGAGGAAGCCCCGCCGGTCGAGGTTGCCGTGGACATAGGCGTCGAAGAGGATGAGGAGTTCCTGGTCGAAGTCGCTGGCGGTGAGACGCGGTGGCATGCTTACTCCTTGATGTGGAGCGCGCAGCATAGCCGCCCGGCGCGAAACCTGCAGGTCAGGCGATGGCGCTGCGCACCTGCGCCGCGATCTCGTACGAGCGCAGGCGGTGCGCGTGCTCGTACATGTTCGACGTGATCATCAATTCGTCGGCGCCCGTGCGCGAGACGAAGGCCTGGATCTGCGCGCGCACCGTGTCCGGCGCGCCGATGGCCGCGACCGACAGCACGCTTTCGAGCAGCGCGCGCTCGGCCGGCCCGAGGTTCTCGCGGTAACCCGGCACGACGGGTGGCAGGCGACCGGGCCGGCCGCTGCGCAGGTTGACAAAGGACTGCTGCATCGACGTCGCACGCAGCTGCGCTTCCTCCTCCGTGTCGGCGGCGAAGACGTTGAAGCCGAGCATGACGTAGGACTTCTCGAGCTGCGCCGAGGGCTTGAAGGTTTCGCGGTAGATCTCGATCGCCTGCATCATCTGCTGCGGCGCGAAGTGCGACGCGAACGCGAAGGGCAGGCCCAGCATCGCGGCGAGCTGCGCGCCGAACAGGCTGGAGCCGAGGATCCACACCGGCACTTTCGCACCCGTGCCCGGCACCGCCCGGATGCGCTGGCGCGGCTCGTCGGACATGAAGTCCATCAGTTCCACGACGTCGCGCGGAAACTCGTCGGCGTCGCTCGTGAGGTTGCGGCGCAGGGCGCGCGCGGTCGCCTGGTCGGAACCCGGCGCCCGGCCGAGGCCCAGGTCGATGCGGCCGGGATAGAGCGCCTCCAGCGTGCCGAACTGCTCCGCGATCACGAGGGGCGAGTGGTTCGGCAGCATGATGCCGCCGGCGCCGACGCGGATGGTCTTCGTGCCGCCCGCGATGTGGCCGATCAGCACGGAGGTCGCGGCGCTGGCGATGCCGGGCATGCCGTGGTGCTCGGCGAGCCAGTAGCGGTTGAAGCCCCAGCGTTCGGCGTGCTGCGCGAGGTCGAGCGAGTTGGCGAACGACTGGCCGGCGTGGCTGCCTTCGGCGATGGGGGAGAGGTCGAGGACGGAAAACGGGATCATGGCCCCAGTATTGCGGTTCTGCGGTGGGCGTGCCGGGCGCGGGGCATTCAGCCCGCGTGCGCCTTCACCCAGCGCACGATGTCCGCCGCGCCCATGGCGCCGGGCTGGCGCGCCACCTCGCGGCCGTTCACGAAGAGGGCGAGCGTGGGGATGCTGCGGATCTGGAACTTCGCGCCCAGGTTCTGTGCCTCATCCGTGTTCACCTTCGCGAGCCGCACGGCGGGCTCCAGCTGCGCCGCCGCCTGCTCGAAAGCGGGCGCCATCTGCCGGCACGGGCCGCACCAGGGCGCCCAGAAATCCACCAGCACCGGGATCTGGCTGCGCCCGATGTGCCGGTCGAACGCGGCTTCGTCGAGGGCGGTGGAATGGCCCGTGAACAGCGGCCGGTGGCAACTGCCGCAGTCGGGGGACTTCGACAGGTCGTCGCCGCGGACGCGGTTGGTGGTGTGGCAATGGGGACAGACGATGTGCAGGGGATCGGCGCTCATCCCCTGAAAATAGGGGCGGCCCGCAGGAAACGCAAGCGCTAGAGGAAAAGCGTCTGCAGCACCACCGGCTTGGGCCCGCCCTTGCCGTCGTCCAGCGCCTTCGCGGCGACTTGCGCGATGTGCGCCGCATGCTTGGAGAAGGCGTCGAGCAGTTCGTCGTCGGTCTCGATGAGCTTGTCCTCGATGTCCTCGAGGCCGTCGCGGTACAGCACGAATTTCTGGGCGACACCGTCGCGGATGCCGAGGAATTCGACGCCGTCCAGGCCTGCCACAGGATTCGAGATGCTCAACCGCGCCATGGTCCACTCCTGCTCATGCATCGAGTATGGAGAGGGACGGGCCCAAGTCAATGGGCGTTGTTCCGGTGGCGGGCGCTCAGGGCCTGGGCTTGGCCGGCGGCGCGTGGGCCGCGGGGGGCGGCTCGGACAAGGCGGCGTCGCGGATGGCGAAGAGCTGCTCGAGGTCGGACTTCAATTCGTCCTCGTGTCCCTCGGGCGGCCGCGTGTCCAGCTCCGACGGTTGCGTGTCCGGCGACTGCGCCTCTTCGTCCCAGCCGCGGAACACGGGCATCTTCCCCATGCCGTCCTTGGCGGGGCCCTCGAATTGCCAGGCCACGCTGAAGAGCCAGTCGCGGGCCCTGGAGTCGTAGCGCTCCAGCTCGCGCCAGAAGCTGTCCTGGAAGGCGTGGATATAGCCGAGAAGTTGCTCCTCGCCGTTCAGGACGATGAACTGCACGTGCATGCCGGGACGCTGCTGGCGCGTCTGGCCCGAGAGAACCCGGCACTCGAGCCAGTCGCTGGGGATGCCGTGCTTGCGCATGATGTCGCGCAGCACCACGTGCACCATTTCCCGGCGTCCGGTATTGGACGAGTCGGTGTCCTCGGCCGTGCTCTCCGATTCATGGAATTGGGTCGCGGCTTCGGTATTGCCCGCGCCGAAAAACTTCTTCAACAGCCCCATCGTTTCGATCCCCCTCGTTGCCCGTTCAGGGCGATTATGGCGTGAGGAGGCTATTCGAGCCGGAACAGCATTCGCGTGCCGGCGAGTTCCAGCACATCGTGGCTGGACAACTGCACCGCCTTTTCGCCGAGCGGCTGGCCATTGAGGGTGGGGCGCGTGGCGCCTTCCATGTAGGCCACGTAGTAGCCGTCGCGCCGGTGGCTCACGGCGACCACCGCCACGCCCGGCTTGCCGAAGGTGGTGACGGCCTTGACGACGGGAACCTCCAGGCCTTCCGAGGACCCGTTGAGCACCTTGAACGCCGCCTGCATCGGCCCGCCCGGCCCGTCGATCCGCATGGCCGTCGTCTGCGAGAAGCCGCTCGGGCGCTCGGACTCCTGCAGGTACTGGATGCGGAAATTGCCGATGGCGATCACCTCGCCGTCGCGCAGCAGGCGCCGCTCCTTGACCATCTGGCCGTTGATGTACGTGCCGTTCGTGCTGCGCAGGTCTTCGAGGTACACGTCCGCCAGGCCGTGCATCTCGAAGACGCAGTGCCTGCCGCTCACGACCATGTTGTCGAACACGATGTCGTTGTCGGCATTGCGCCCGAGGGTCGTGCGGTCCTTCTGCAGGTAGACGTGCTTGATCTCGACGCCTTCGACCGATGCGATGAGTTGCGGCATGGGACTCGCTTTGCGGATGAGTTGCGCAGATGGTAGACCGACTCCCGCGGCGCGCGCAATGGGGTCATGGCCGGGTCCCGTCGTCGACGCGGCGGTAGGTGACTTCGAGCCGGCGCACCCGGTCGATGCCGGTGAATTCGTTGCGCGTGGGAAACTGGAGCTCGAAGGTCGCGAAGGGAATCGTCGGCGCGGACGGCGGGCGCCCGTCCATCATCGTGTAGTGCCGCTTGAGGTTGGTGCCGTCGTAGAGCCAGTCGCCCGCGTGTTCCGATTCGATCTCGTTGGCGCCGGGCTGGACGATGCGGGAGGACTCCCGGAAATGCCCCGCCGCATCGAGCGCCAGCACGCGGCGCACCCGCACGCCGCCGTCCTCGTACTCCCGCAGCCACGTGCCGACCAGCAGGTCGCGGATGTCGTCCTGCGCCGCCGAGTCGGCCGCGGGCTCGCACCCCGCCAGGCAGCATGCGGCCGCCCCGATGAGAAAGCGCCTGCGCGGGAAGCCTGGGATCGCCATGGGGTGTAAGGATAGGCCCGCGGCGCCGACCCACGCACAGGTCCACAATCTTTTCCTTTCCCGCCGAGGTCCCCATGGAACGCAGCAATTCCCCGATGTCCGCCTCCCTGAAGCTGATGGCGGTCGCCGCCGCCGCCGGCCTGATGTTTTTCGTTGCGACCGGTGCCGGCGGCGCGGCCGAGAAGGCCGTGAAGCTTCCGCCCGCGGCATACGACCCGGCCCCCGCCAACGCGGCGCAGGCGACCGCGGTGTTCGCCGGGGGCTGTTTCTGGGGCGTGCAGGGTGTGTTCCAGCACACGAAGGGCGTGACGATGGCCGTCTCGGGTTACGCGGGCGGGCAGAAGGAAACCGCGCGCTACGAGATGGTGGGCAGCGGCGCGACGGGCCATGCGGAATCGGTGCAGGTCACGTACGACCCGAAGCAGGTCTCCTACGCGAAGCTGCTTCAGATCTACTTTTCCGTCGCGCACGATCCCACCCAGCTCAACAGGCAGGGGCCGGACACAGGCACGCAATATCGCTCCGCGATCTTCTATACCGACGCGTCGCAGAAAGCCGTGGCCGAGCGCTACATCGCGCAGCTGGACGCGGCGAAGGCGTACCCCGCGAAGATCGTGACCCAGCTCGCGCCGCTCACCGCGTTCTTCCCCGCCGAGGCCTACCACCAGGATTACGCGACGCTGCATCCCGATTCGCCCTACATCGCGACCTTCGACCTGCCGAAGATCGCCAACCTCAAGGCCCTGATGCCCGAGGCCTACCGCGACAAGCCGGTGCTGGTGGCCGCGAAGAACTGACCGGGGGCCGCAGCGCCCTAGAACTTGGGGATGTGCAGCGTCTTGCTGATCATGAGGCTGCCCGACAGCACGTACATCAGCGACAGCACATGCAGCTGCCAGGGGCCGGCCTGCCAGACGCCGCCCCACAGCGCATCGCCCAGGCGGCCCTGCCAGGCAGCCAGCGCCAGCACGCCGGTGAGCACCACGCTCGTCGGGATCGGCGTGCCTTCGAAATACTTCACCTTGCCGCTGGCGCCGGAGAGCTGTTCGGCCGTGACGTTGAAGCGGGCGAGGCGGCTGACGCCGCAGCACACGAAGAAGATCAGCGCGGCGGCGTCCCACCCGCCCTGCAGGCCGGCCGCGAACCCGAGCGCGGCGGGCGCCACGCCGAAGGAAATCACGTCCGACAGGGAATCGAGCTCGCGGCCCAGGGCGGAGTGCTGGTGCCGCGCGCGCGCGATGCGGCCATCGAGCACGTCGAAGATGAAGGCGAGCGGCGCGAGCACCGCGGCGGCGTAGAAATGCGTCAGCGAGTGGCTGGCCATGTAGGCCATGGCCAGGAACACGGCGCCGACGCCACATGCCGCATTGCCGAGGGTGAAGAAGTCCGCGAGGTGGAACTCGCGCAGCATCGAGAAGTGGCGTGGGGCGGTGCTCTGCATGGATGGGTCCTTTGGTGACCCTTCCACGCTAGCCGATTTCGGGTGCCCCGTCAGTGGGACCCTTTCGCCTGCCGTGTCGGCGCTGTCCGACGCGGATCAGCTGCCGGCCTTGAGGTACATGAGGAATTCCTTGAACTGGGCGTCCGTCATCATGTCCGGCTTGCCGCCCATCTTCTTCGTGTTCATCTCCCAGGCCATGGTCATCATGTCCATGAACTCCTTCTTCGACACCATGCCGTCCTTGTTCTTGTCGATCATCTTCATCGACATGATCTCGGCGAAGGGGTAGTACTCGGCGTTGGTCGGGCCCGCCGCGAACGCGGTGCCGCAGGCGAGGAGGGAGGTGGCGATGGCGATGGCGCCGGTGAGTTGCTTGAGCTTCATGGGGAGGATCTCCTGTGGGTGGTTGAGGGAAACAGCAGGCGTACTTTGCCGGGGCGGCCGCGCGCGAAGTGTTCGCTTCGTCCCGATGTGTTGTGCGAAAGTCCGGCGGCAGCGTCACTTCGCCCAGGCGCCGGGGGAAACGCCCACGACTTCCTTGAACTTGCGCACGAAGGAGGCCGTCGTCTCGTAGCCGACACGGCCGGCGACCGTCTTCACCGGTACGCGGCTCGCGAGCAATTGCTGGGCGACGCCGATGCGGTAGTTGACGAGATAGTTGTGCGGGCTCGTGCCGACCAGGCGCTTGAAGTGCTCGACGAAGCGGCTGCGCGACATGCCGGCGACCCTCGCGAGCGTCGCGAGGTCGAGCGCGGCGTCGAAGGACGTGTGGATCGCGTTCATGGCCCCGGCAATGCGCTGGTCGCTCGCCGCCGCGATGATTCCCGAGCACCCCTGCGCCGGCCCGCCGGACTGGCCGGCCTGGCGCTGCGCCAGGTGCCGCAGCAGGTAGGCGAGCACGATGCCGCACAGGCGGTCGGCAAGCTGCCGGCCTTCGGGCGGCGCGGCCTGCGCCTCGGCGAAGAAGGCTTCCACCGCATAGCGGATCGGCGCGAGCTCCTCCATCGGCACGACCAGCGTTTCGGGGAAGGCCGGCCCGAGGGTCTGGAGGAACGGCTCGCTGAACCGGGTGATGGCGCACACGAGCTCCACGCCGGATTCGTCGACGGACTGGATGGCGTGCCTGCCCGCGCGCGGGAAAAAGACGAGCGAGGGCCGGTCGAGCTCGATGGGTGGGCCGCCCGCCGTCTCGATGCGCGCGTGGCCTTCCCGCACGAAGTGGAGGATCCCGCTGGCGTAGTCGTGCAGCAGGTTGGCGCTGGCGCATCGCCTGCCGACGAAGACGACGTGCGCGGCGGATGCGGCCCGCTCGAACAGGAGGTCGTGGGGTGTGGTCATGGCCCTTCTGTCGTGGCGCTTGCGTATTGCTTACAGCTATAGTCGTGAAGACTTTCACGGCGCTCGGAAGGACAAGGACGGCCGGCATGAACACCGAACTCACGCAACTCGCCCGTGACATCGGGCTCGATTCGGCCGACCGCCGGGAATGGCGGCTGGCATTCGGCCTGGCCTGCGTGGAGCGCGTCGCGCACCTGCTGGAAGACCCGCGGGCCGTGCAATGCCTGCAGGCGCTGCGCGCGCGCGTGGCGGGTGGCGTGGACGACGAGGCTTTCGCGCGCGCGGTCGACGAGGCCGCGCAGGTGGCCAATGGCCATCGCGGCTCGGCCTCGCTGGACGGCGCGGCGCACGCCGCCGTGTCGGCCACCTATGCGGTCGCGAAGGCGCTGGCGGGCAAGGCCCTGGAGGCCGCCGACTACGCGGCGTACGCCACGGTCTACGCGTACGGCGGCTATGCCGTGAAGGACCCGGACGCCTTCGCGCCGGAATTCGCCTGGCAGGCGCAGGCCCTGCGGGACCTGTCGCGGCACTGATGGCGCGCCGCCCGCACTATCACGTGTACGTCGTGGAGCTGTCCGACCGCGTGTGGAACCTCGCGCGTTTTCGCCGCGCGAACCCCGGCTACCAGCTGGGCAAACCCTTCGTCTATGTCGGCATGACGGGCCTGGACCCGGATGTGCGCTTCGACAAGCACAAGGCGGGCATCCAGTCCAACCGCTACGTGCTGGAGTACGGCCTGCGGCTGGTGCCGGCGCTGTACGAGCGCTACAACCCCATGCCCTACGAAGCCGCGCGGGAGATGGAGGTGGAGCTCGGCATCATGCTGCGCAAGGCCGGCTTCGGCGTCTGGCAGGCCTGAGGCGGCGCCGGCGGCTTTCGTGTCCAATACGCGGATGAGCAGGACCCCCGCCACGCGCGACGACATCGAATCGGCCTACGCATGGATGCGCCTGGCCGTGAGCCTTCTTCTCATGACCATCGGCGGCGCCGGCATGTACTCGGTGGCCGTGGTGCTGCCGCGCATCCAGCAGGATTTTTCGCTGGCGCGCGGCGACGCCTCGCTGCCCTACACCCTGACGATGATCGGCTTCGGGCTCGGCGGCGTGCTGATGGGAAAGCTCTCCGACCGCTTCGGCGTGTGGATGCCCGTCATGCTGGGCGCCGTCGGCATCGGGCTGGGCTTCGTCGGCGCGGGTCTCGCGCCGGGCGTGTGGATGTTCAGCCTCGCGCAGGGCCTGTTCATCGGGCTGCTCGGCACGGCCGCGACCTTCGCGCCGCTGGTGGCCGACACCTCGCAGTGGTTCGATCGCCGCCGCGGCGTCGCGCTCGCGATCTGCATGAGCGGCAACTACGTGGCCGGCGCGATCTGGCCGCCGGTCATCCAGCATTTCATCGACGCCGTGGGCTGGCGCCAGACCTACATGGGCATCGGCGTTTTCTGCGTCGCGACCATGCTGCCGCTCGCGCTGGTGCTGCGCCGCGCGCCGCCGCCCCAGGCGCCGGCGCCGCTGGCGGACGCGGGCGGCGGCCGTGCCCCGGACCGGCCGATGGGCATGAGTCCCAACGCGGTGCAGGCGCTCCTGTGCGTGGCGGGGGTGTCGTGCTGCGTCGCGATGTCGATGCCGCAGGTGCACATCGTCGCGTACTGCGGCGACCTGGGCTTCAGCCCGGCGCGCGGCGCGGAGATGCTGTCGGTGATGCTCGGGATGGGCGTGGTGAGCCGGCTGGTCTCGGGCTGGGTGTCCGACCGCATCGGCGGCCTGCGCACGCTGCTGCTCGGCTCTATCCTGCAAGGCATCGCGCTGCTGATGTTCCTGCCTTTCAAGGGGCTGGTGTCGCTGTACCTCGTGTCCGGAATGTTCGGCCTGTTCCAGGGCGGCATCGTGCCCGCCTACGCGCTCATCGTGCGGGAGCACTTCTCGCCGAAGGAGGCGGGCGCGCGCGTCGGCACGGTGCTGATGGCGACGCTCTTCGGCATGGCGCTGGGCGGCTGGATGTCGGGCGCGGTGTTCGACCTCACCGGTTCCTACCGCGCCGCGTTCCTGAACGGCATCGCCTGGAACCTGCTGAACGTGAGCATCGTGATTTTCTTGCTTTATCGCGTCCGGCTCGCACGGGCTCAGGGTTCCAGCTCTTCCGTGGCGCGCATGGCTTGAACCAGAATGGCCGGCATGAAGGATTTCGATACCGGCATCGACAGGCGCAGCCTGCTGCAATGGGCGGGCACCGCCGCCTCCACCCTGTGGCTGCCGCGCGCGGCGTGGTCGCAGGCGGCTTTCGCGGGGGACCCGTTCGCGCTGGGCATCGCGAGCGGCTCGCCGCTGCATGACTCCGTCGTGCTCTGGACACGGTTGGCCAACGTCCCGCCCGGCGCGGACGCCCTCACGGTGCAGTGGGAGATGGCGCACGACGAAGGCTTCACGCGCATCGTCCAGCGCGGCCAGGCGCAGGCGCTGGCGGCGCTCGGGCATTCGGTGCACGTGGAAGCCGGCGGCCTGGAGCCGGACCGCTGGTATTTCTACCGGTTCATGGCGGGCGGCGCGACCAGCCCCGTCGGCCGCACGCGCACCTTTCCCGCGCCGGACGCCGCCGTGCAATCGCTGCGCCTCGCCTATGCCTCCTGCCAGCGGTGGGAGCACGGGTACTTCAGCGCCTACCGGCACATGCGCGAGGAGAACCTCGACGCGGTGGTGTTCCTCGGCGACTACATCTACGAGTACCCCACAGCCTCGAAGCCCGCGCGCACGCCGCCGGGCACCTGGGTGACGACGCTTGCCGACTACCGCGACCGCTACGCGCTGCACAAGAGCGAAGCGGACCTGCGGGCCATGCACGCCGCCTGCCCGTGGATCGTCACCTGGGACGACCACGAGGTGCAGAACGATTACGCCGGCCTCACACCCGGCGACAGCGGGCCGCAGGTGGCGGACTTCGCGGCGCGGCGCGCGGCGGCCTACCAGGCCTTCTACGAGAACATGCCCGTGCGCGCGAGCGCCTTGACGCGCGCGCTTGCGGGCCTGCAAGCCGGCGCGGAGATGCGGCTGTATTCGCGGCAGCGGCTGGGCCGCCTGGGAAGCCTCATCGTGCTGGACGACCGCCAGTACCGCGACGCGCAGGTGTGCAGCCGCGGGGGCAAACCCGGATCGAGCACGCTCGACCCCGCCACGTGCGCGGCATGGAACGACCCCGCGCGTACGCTGCTGGGCGCCGCGCAGGAGTCCTGGCTCGATGGCACGTTGGCGGCGGCGGGCGAGGGCTGGACCATCGTCGCGCAGCAATCCCTGTTCGGCCGCCGCGACTTCACCGCGGGGCCCGGGCAGTCCCTGTGGAACGACGGCTGGGACGGCTACGCCGCCGCTCGCACGCGCTTCACGCAATCGCTGCAGAAACACCGCGTTGCCAACCCGGTGCTGCTCGGCGGCGACGTCCACGAGAACTGGGTCGGGCACGTGATGGCGGACTACGACCGCCCGGACAGCGCGACGCTCGGCGTGGAGCTCTGCGGCACCAGCATCACCTCGCGCTCCGGCGGCAATGCGAAGACGGCGGAGCGCATCGCGGAGAACCCGCACTTCGTCTTTGCCGACGCCGAGCGCAAGGGCTATGGCGTCGCGGAGTTCACGCCATCGAAGCTCACCGCCACGCTGCGCGTCGTCGACGACGTGACGCGGCCGGACACGAAGATCGAGACGCTCGCGCGCTTCGCGGTGGCTGCGGGCAGCCGGCGCCTGGAGCGGGCCTGATGCGCGCCTGGTGCCTGGCGTTCGCATGCTGGCTGGTGCTGGCCTGCGCGCACGCACAGGCACCGGGGCCGTCCTCCTCCGCCGTCATTCCCATCGGCGCCGATCCCAGCTATCCGCTCACGCGCAGCTTCCAGTACCTGGAGGACCCGACGGGCCGGCTCACGCTGGACGACATCCTCGCGCCCGCGCGCCAGGCGCAGTTCAGGCCCCTGGCGCGCACCGGGCCCGGCGCGAATTTCGGCCTGACCGACTCGGCGATCTGGCTGCGGGCGACGCTCGCGACGACGACGCTCACCCCCAACGACTGGCTGCTGGAGATCGCCTACCCGCCGCTGGACCAGCTGGAGCTCTACGCGCCCGACGATGCATTCGGCTACGACAGGCAGGTCGGCGGCGATACGCGGCCCTTCGCGGAACGCGCGATCGCGCACCGCAACCATGTGCTGCCGCTTCGCCTGCCGCGCACGGGCGAGGCGACGATCTACCTGCGCGTGCAGTCCGAAGGCACGGTATCCGTCCCCGCGACGCTGTGGCGGCCCGCCGCGCTCTGGCAGCGCGACCTCGCCGCCTATGCCACGCTGAGCCTGTACTTCGGCCTGCTGATCGGGCTGCTGCTCTACAACCTGCTGCTGTGGGTGTCGGTGCGCGACAGCGGCTACCTGATCTACGTCGGCTTCGTCGCCTTCATGGGCCTGGGGCAGGCGGCGTTGACGGGGTTGGGCGCGCAGTTCCTCTGGACGCCGTGGACCTGGTGGAACACGGTGTCGCCTCCCGTGGGCCTCGCGGGCGCGGCGCTTTTCGGGCTGCAGTTCGCGCGCAACTTCCTCTCGAGCGCCGTGCGCATGCCGCGCATCGACCGCTTCCTGCTGGTGCAGATGGCCGGCTGGGCGGCGGCCATCGCGGCCGCCCTCACGCTGCCGTACTCGGTGTCGTCGTACATGGTGACGGGGCTGGCCGTCGTGAGCGTGGCGTCCATGGTGGCCATCGGCGTCATTAGCATCCGCCGCGACTATGCGGGTGCGCGCAATTTCTTCGGCGCGTGGACGTTGCTGCTGATCGGCGTCGTCACGCTGGCGCTGCACAACGTGGGCGTGCTGCCTTCCAACATCTTCACCGCCAATGCGCTGCTGATCGGCTCGGCGCTTGAGATGGTGATGCTGTCCTTCGCGCTGGCCGACCGCATCAATGTCGCGCGCCGCTTCAAGGAGCAGGCGCAGGCGCGCATCGCCGCGGAGCATGCGATGGTGGAGGCGCTCGCGCAGTCGCAGTCGCGCCTGAAGGCGGTGCTGGAGGAGCGCGAGAACATTCTCGAGAACTCGATCGTCGGCATCGTCTTCCTGACGGCGAAGGGGCGCATGCGCTGGGCCAATCGCGCGATGCTGGACATCTTCGGCGCGCGCGCGAACCAGGTGCATTCGATGGAGCGCTTCTACCTGAGCCGCGAGGAGTACCTCGAGGTCGGCGCGGAAGTGGCGGCCCATGCGGCGCGCGGCGAAACCTACCAGCGCGAGCTCGAGGTGCAGAAGTTCGACGGCACGCGCGGATGGATCTTCCTGTCGGGCAAGGCCGTGAGCCGCGAGGACCTCTCGCAGGGGACGGTCTGGGTGATCATGGACATCACGCAGCGCAAGGCGCTCGAAGAGCAACTGAAGAAGAACAATTCCGAGCGCGAGGCGATCCTCAACAGCGCGCTCGTGGGCATCGTGCTGTCGGTCGCGCGGCGCCACGAATGGGTGAACGAGAAATTCGCCAGCATGCTGGGCTATCCGCGGCAGGTGCTGATCGGGCAGCCTTCGAGCTACATCCATCCCGACGAGGAGTCGTGGGAGCGTTTCGGCCGCGAGGCGCGCGCGGCGCTGATCGAAACCGGCTCCTACATCTGCGAGCGGCAACTGAAGCGCCGCAGCGGCGAGCTCTTCTGGGTCGAGATGGGCGGCAGCTGCATCCGGCCGAACGATCCGGATTCGGGCGTGATCTGGACCTTCCTGGACATCACCGGCCGCAAGAAGTCCGAGGCCGAGATGATCGAGGCGCTCGAGCAGCAAAAGGCGCTCAACGAACTGCGCAACCGCTTCGTCGCGATGACCAGCCACGAGTTCCGCACGCCGCTCGCCGCGATCATGTCCGCCGAGGAGCTGCTGCGCCACTACGGCGACCGGCTGCCGCAGGCCGAGCGGCTCGAAGTGCTGGACAGCATCGCCTCGGGCGTGCAGCGCATGTCGCGCATGATGGATCGCGTGCTGCTGCTCGGCAAGGCCGATGCGGGGATGCTGGAATTCGCCCCGGAACGCATCGACATCGTGCCCCTGTGCAGGAAGTTCGTGGACGAGGCGCGCGCCCAGCAGCCCGACAGCACCAGTGTCGTCGTGACGGATTTCGAGGGGAACCCGGGGCCGGGCGACTACGACGAGAAGCTGCTGCGGCACATCTTCAGCAACCTGCTGTCGAACGCGCTGAAGTACTCACCCGCGGGCGGGGAGGTGGGTTTCAAGGTGCGGAGGACGCAAGGCGCGACGGAATTCGAGGTCGCCGACCAGGGCATCGGCATCCCGGCGGAGGAGGTGTCCCACCTGTTCGGCTCCTTCCACCGAGCGAGCAATGTGGGGAGCATCCCGGGGACGGGGCTGGGCCTGGCGATCGTGAAGAACGCCGTGGAGATGCACGGCGGTGAAATCCGGGTGCGCAGCGAACTGGGGCGCGGGACGACGTTTACGGTGAAGTTGCCGGGATGATGCCGATGCCTACCGGACGATTTCCAGCAGCCGGTCCAGCCCACCGGAGTTGATCGCCACCATCGCCTGCTCGCGTACCTTCGGCTTCGCGTGGTACGCCACCGACAAACCGGCCTCGCCCATCATCGGCAAATCGTTGGCGCCGTCGCCCATCGCGATCGCCTGCCGGGGCGAGATGCCCAGTTGCGCGCAGGTCTCCAGGAACATCCTGCGCTTTTCGGCTCCATCGCAGATGTCGCCCCAGGGCTGGTCCACCATTCGGCCCGTGAGCTGGCCGCAGTTGGGGCCGGACTCCACTTCCAGCACGTTCGAGCGTGTGAAGTCGATGCCCAGTTCGTCGCGCACGCGGTCGGTGAAGAACGTGAAGCCGCCCGATACCAACAGCACCTTCATGCCCGCGGCCTTGCAGGCCGCCACCAGTTCGCGGGCGCCCGGGTTGAGGCGCAGGCGCTCCACGTAAACCTGCTCCATGTCGGCGATGGTCACGCCGCGCAGCAGCGCGACGCGGCGGCGCAGGCTTTCCTTGTAGTCGGCGATCTCGCCGCGCATCGCGGCCTCGGTGATCGCGGCGACTTCTTCCTTGCGGCCGACCGCATCGGCGATCTCGTCGACGCACTCGATGTTGATCAGCGTCGAGTCCATATCGAAGGCGATCAGTCGGAAGTCCTTCAGGGACAGGGGCGGCACGATGCCCTGGACCACGAGGCCGGGGGAGATTTCTTTCGCGGGAGTCATGGGATCGGATTGTTTCATGTCAGGCGGGTGCGGCGACCTTTGGCTGGCCGAGCGAACGCAGCACGTCGCGCACCATCTGCGCGCGGTCCTTCGGGTCCTTCAGCTCGCGCTCGATGCGCAGCTTCTCGTTGCCCGCGAGCTTGATGTGCTTGTTCTTCTGCACGAGGTCGATGATGCGCATCGGGTCGATCGGCGGGTTGGGGCGGAAGGTGATGTTCGTCACGCCGGGCGCGGCGTCCACCTTCACCACGCCGTAGGGCTTCGCGAGCACGCGCAGGCGGTGCACGTCGATGAGGGTCTGGGCCTGCGGCGGCAGCTTGCCGAAACGGTCGACGATTTCCTCGAGCAGGGCATCGATCTGGTCGGTGGTCTTCGCGGTGGCCAGGCGCTTGTAGAACGACAGGCGCAGGTGCACGTCGCCGCAATAGTCGTCCGGCAGCAGCGCGGGCGCATGCAGGTTGATGTCGGTCGTCACCGAGAGCGGGGCGAGCAGGTCGGGCTCCTGGCCGGCCTTGAGCGCGCGCACCGCTTCGGCGAGCATCTCGTTGTACATCTGGAAGCCGATCTCCAGCATGTTGCCGCTCTGGTTCTCGCCGAGCACCTCGCCCGCGCCGCGGATTTCGAGGTCGTGCATCGCGAGGTAGAAGCCCGAGCCGAGTTCCTCCATCTGCTGGATCGCGTCGAGCCGCTGCGAGGCCTGGCGCGTGAGGCTTTCCGTGTCCGGCACCATCAGGTAGGCATACGCCTGGTGGTGGCTGCGCCCGACGCGGCCGCGCAACTGGTGCAGCTGGGCGAGGCCGAACTTGTCGGCGCGGCTGATGACGATGGTGTTGGCCGAGGGCACGTCGATGCCGGTCTCGATGATGGTGGAGCACAGCAGCAGGTTGTAGCGCTGGGCGATGAAGTCGCGCATCACGCGCTCGAGGTCGCGCTCGGGCATCTGGCCGTGGGCGACCGCGATGCGCGCCTCGGGCAGCAGGCGCTCCAGCGCCTCGCGCCGGTTCTCGATCGTCTCGACTTCGTTGTGCAGGAAGTAGATCTGCCCACCGCGCTTCAATTCGCGCAGCACGGCCTCGCGGATCACGCCGTTGCCCTCGTTGCGCACGAAGGTCTTGATCGCGAGGCGCCTCTGCGGCGCGGTCGCGATCACCGAGAGATCGCGCAGGCCTTCCAGCGCCATGCCCAGCGTGCGCGGGATCGGCGTGGCCGTCAGCGTGAGCACGTCCACTTCCGCGCGCAGGGCTTTCATGGCCTCCTTGTGGCGCACGCCGAAGCGATGCTCCTCGTCGATGATCAGCAGGCCGAGGTTCTTGAACTTGGTCGATTCCGACAGGAGCTTGTGCGTGCCGACGACGATGTCCACGCTGCCGTCCGCGAGGCCCTTGAGGGTGGCGGTGACTTCCTTGGACGAGCGAAAGCGCGAGACTTCCGCCACCTTCACCGGCCACTTGCTGAAACGGTCCACCAGCGTCTGGTAATGCTGCTCCACCAGTAGCGTGGTGGGGCCGAGGAAGGCGACCTGCTTGCCGCCCGTCACCGCGATGAAGGCGGCGCGCAGCGCGACCTCGGTCTTGCCGAAGCCCACATCGCCGCAAACCAGCCGGTCCATCGGCTGCGGCGACACCATGTCCTGGATCACGGCGTGGATCGCGGCGTTCTGGTCCGCCGTTTCCTCGAAGCCGAAGTCGTTGGCGAAGACTTCGTAGTCCTGCGCCGAGAAGCGGAAGGCATGCCCCTCGCGCGCGGCGCGGCGCGCGTAGATGTTCAGCAGTTCGGCGGCCGTGTCGCGCACCTGCTCGGCGGCCTTGCGCCGGGCCTTTTCCCACTGGCCGGAGCCGAGCTTGTGCAGCGGCGCCTCGTCGGCGGACACGCCGGTGTAGCGGCTGATCTGGTGCAACTGGCTCACGGGCACGTAGAGCAGCGCCTTGTCCGCGTATTCGAGGTGCAGGAATTCCGTGCTGCCCTGGCCCAGGTCCATGTTGACCAGGCCGCGGTAGCGCCCGATGCCGTGCTGCGCGTGCACCACCGGGTCGCCGAGGTTCAGCTCGGAGAGGTCCTTGATCAGCGCCTCGACATCGCTGACCTGCTCCTGCTTCTTGCGGCGGCGCGTCGTGGGACCGGCGGCGAAGAGCTCGGTTTCGGTGACGAAGTCGATGCCTTCCTCGAGCCACGCGAAGCCGGTGTTGAGCGCGGAAGTCGCGATGCCGACCTTCTCGTCGCTCGCCTGGAATTCCGCGAGCGAGTCGAAGGCGGGCGGGCTCAGGTGGCTCGCGCGAAGGAAGTCCAGCAGGCTCTCGCGGCGGCCGTCGCTCTCGGCCAGGATCAGTGCGCGGTGCTGCGTGTTGCGCAGGTGCTCCTTGAGTTTCGCGAGCGGCTCTTCGGCGCCGCGCACGACGGACATCGGCGGCAGCGCATCGAATTCGGGGTAGGGGGAAAGACCTTCGCCCCCGCCTTCTCCCGCAAGCGGGAGGGGAAGCCTGATCGCCAGTTGCTCGTGCTCGTTCGCGCGGCCATAGAACTGCTCGGCCGTGAGAAACAAAGTGTCAGGCGGCAGGGCCGGCCGTTCCGGGTCGCCTTGCACCAGCCGGTAGCGGTCTTTCGTGTCCTGCCAGAAGCGCTGGAAGGCCGCGTCGATCTCGCCGTGCAGCACGACCGTGGCCTTCTCGCCGACGTAGTCGAACACCGTCGCGGTTTCATCGAAGAAGAGCGGGAGGTAGTACTCGATACCGGCAGTCGCCACGCCCGCGCCGATGTCCTTGTAGATACGGCTCTTGGTCGGGTCGCCTTCCAATAGCTCGCGCCAGCGGCTGCGGAATTTCGCGCGCGCATCGTCGTCCATCGGGAATTCGCGGCCCGGCAGCAGGCGCACTTCGGGCACCGGGTACAGGCTGCGCTGGCTGTCGGGGTCGAAGGTGCGGATCGAGTCGATCTCGTCGTCGAACAGGTCCACGCGGTAGGGCACGCTCGAGCCCATCGGGAACAGGTCGATCAGGCCGCCGCGCACGGCGTATTCGCCGGGACTCACCACCTGGGTGACATGGCTGTAGCCCGCGAGTGTCAGCTGGGCCTTCAGTTTGGCTTCCTCCAGCTTCTGCTTCACCTGGAAGTGGAAGGTGTACCCTGCGAGGAAGCCGGGGGGCGCGACGCGGTAGAGGGCCGTCGTCGCGGGAACGACCACGACGTCCGCATCGCCTTGCGAAATCCGCCACAGTGTGGAAAGCCGTTCGCTGATCAGGTCCTGGTGCGGCGAGAAGGTGTCGTACGGCAGCGTTTCCCAGTCGGGAAAGAGCACGCAGCGCAGGTCGGGCGCGAAAAATGCAATCTCGTCGATGAGGCGCTGGGCATCCGTCGCGTCGGCGGTGACGAGGGCCGTGAGGCGGCGTTCCGCCTTGGTCCGTTCGCCCAGCCGCGCGAGCAGCAAGGCATCGGCTGAGCCGGGTGGGCGGGGCAGGGTGAAACGCTGGCCGGCTTTAAGTTTGGGTAAATCCATGCAAGGCCCGGAAAAAGACAAAACACCCCGCGCCTGGACAGGGCGGGGTGCGATGGGACGATTTTAGAATGGACATCATGGCAACGAGCGACAGCAAACCGAATTCCCGCTTCTATGCGTTGGTTCCGTGCGCGGGCACGGGCAGCCGGGCCGGCACGCCGGGCCCGAAGCAGTACGAACGCATTGCCGGCCAACCGATGGTCTGGCACACATTGGCCGCCTTGCAGGCGGTCAAGCGCATTTCCCGCACGCTGGTGGTGGTGGCCCCCGGCGACGGTTTCTTCGAACGCAACCCGACTTCCGCGCTGGTGGTGCCCTGCGGAGGCGCGACGCGTGCATCGAGCGTGTCCAACGGGCTCTACGAGCTCACGCGCGCCGGCGCGACGGACACGGACTGGGTGCTGGTGCACGATGCGGCGCGCTGCCTCATCACGCCCGCGCTCATCGATTCCCTGATCGATGCCTGCGCGGGCGACGAGGTCGGGGGCCTGCTCGCGCAGAAGCTGCCGGACACGCTCAAGCGTGAAGCAGGCGGGCGCGTCGCGGAAACGCTGGACCGCGAGGATAAGTGGCTCGCGCAGACGCCGCAGATGTTCCGCATCGGCCTGCTCATGCAGGCGCTGGAGAAAGCCGGCGGGCAGGTGACGGATGAAGCAACGGCTGTCGAATCGCTCGGCCTGCAGCCGCTGCTCGTCCAGGGCGGCACGCAGAACTTCAAGGTCACCTACCCGGACGACTTCGCGTTGGCCGAGGCGGTGCTGAAGGCCCGCACCCGATGAGTTCGTTTCGCATCGGCGAAGGCTGGGACGTGCATGCGCTCGTGCCGGGCCGCAAGCTCGTGATCGGCGGGGTCGACATCCCGTTCGACCGCGGACTGCTGGGCCACTCCGATGCGGACGTACTGCTGCACGCGATCACCGATGCCCTGCTGGGGGCCGCCGGGCTCGGCGATATCGGGAAGCACTTTCCCGATACGGACGAGCGGTTCAGGGGCGCCGATTCCTCGGTGCTGCTGAAAGAGGCGGCCCGGCGTGTCCGCGAGAAGGGTTTCCAGATCGGCAATGTCGACAGCACCGTGATCGCGCAGGCGCCGAAGCTCGCGCCGCATATCGAAGCCATGCGGGCCGCGATCGCGCAAGCACTGGATTTGCCGGTGAACCAGGTCAACGTGAAAGCGAAGACCGCGGAGAAGCTCGGTCCGGTGGGTGAGGGGCTGGCAATCGAGGCCCGGGCGATCGTGCTGCTGATGGCGGGCTGACCCGCCTTCAATAAGCCGCTTCGGCCTTGGGCTTCGGAGCGTCTTCCGGCTGCCCGGTTTGCGCCTTCGGCTTCTGCAGCTTGATGTGCGCCGCGAGGCCGCCCGACGTGGTGTTGGCCAACGCGAAGATGCCGCCCATGCGTTGCACGGTCTTGTCGACGATGGCCAGGCCCAGGCCCGCGCCCGTCGCCGCCGTGCGCGCCGCGTCGCCGCGGAAGAAGGGCTTGATCAGGTTGGGCAGGGCCTCCGGCGCGACGCCCATCCCGTGGTCGCGCACCTTGAGCAGCACCCATTCGTTGCGCGACTTCGCGGCGATGTCCACGATCGCGATGCCCGTCTCCGGTGTCTTGCCATAGCGGCGCGCGTTCTCCAGCAGGTTGGAGATCACCCGCGCAAGCTCGACCTCGTCGGCCAGCACCGTGAGGTCCTTGGTGATGTCGAGGTTGATGCGCATGTCGCCCTGGTCCTGCACGGCGTAGAGGCAGGCCTCGATCACATCGTTGAGCAGTACCGGCTTGAGCTCGGCGTGGTCCGGGCGCGCGTAGTCGAGGAACTTGTCGATGATCGCGTCGAGCTGGTCGATGTCGGCGGCCATGTGGTCGCGCGCGTCCTGGTCGGCCACGCTCATCTCGGTTTCCAGGCGCAGGCGCGCGAGGGGTGTGCGCAGGTCGTGCGAGATGCCCGCGAGCATCACCGCGCGGTCCTGTTCGATCTTGGCCAGTTGCTGGGCCATGCGGTTGAAGCCGATGTTCACCTCGCGGATCTCGCTGGTGACGGCCTTCTCGTCGAGCCGGCTCGCGTCGAAGTCCCCGTCGCGCACGCGGCTGGCCGCGAAGGACAGCTGCTTGAGCGGGCGGTTGATCAGCCGCGCGATCAGCGCGGCGCCCGCGAGCGAGAGGCCTGCCGCGGTGATCAGCCAGATCAGCCAGGTCTTGCCGCCGACCCGCGTGAAGCGCGCGCGGTCGAGCAGCATCCAGTACTGGTCCTGCTCGATCCGAAACCCGATCCACAGGCCTTCTTCCTTGTTGACGCTCCCGGCGATCACCGTTCCGGGGCCGAGCCGCGTCATCAATTCCTCGACGATGCGCGTATCCAGTTCCCCGGAGTCGAAGGGGGTGGACTTGTCGGACGGCTCGCGCGGCAGGATGCGCACGCCTTCCTGGTCGGCCAGCGTCTTGATGAGCGACACGCGCGCGATGGAATCCGAGTGGACGAGCGCAGCGCGGCTCAGGTTGACGAGCGAGGCGATCTGCTGGGCCGTCTGGACCGCGCGCGGCTCGAATTCGAGCGCGCGGAAGGTCTGCAGCCAGGCGACGATGCTGCCGATGAGCAGCAGCGACAGCAGGAAGAAGGTGCGCCAGAAGAGCGACAGCCCCAGGCGCGGCCGCATTTCCAGCGGCGCCGGCGCGGTTTCGAGCGGGGCGGGCCCGGTGACGTGGATGCTGGTGGTTTCTCCGCGAATCATGGCCAGGGGATCAGCCCGCGCCGTCCGGCACGAACACGTAGCCCACGCCCCAGACGGTCTGGATGTAGCGAGGCGCGGCCGGGTCGATCTCGACCAGCTTGCGCAGGCGCGAGACCTGCACGTCCAGCGAGCGGTCGAAGGGCTCGAACTCGCGGCCGCGGGCCAGCTGGGCCAGCTTTTCGCGGGACAGCGGCTGGCGCGGGTGGCGCACCAGCGCCTTGAGCATCGCGAATTCGCCGGTGGTGAGCGGCAGCTCCTCGCCGTTCTTGCGCAGGGTGCGTGCGCCGAGGTCGAAGGCGAAGGGGCCGAAATTGACGACTTCGTTGTCGCTGGACGGGGCGCCCGGGGCTTCCTGCGCGGGGCGGCGGCGCAGCACGGCGTGCACGCGGGCCAGCAGTTCGCGCGGGTTGAAGGGCTTGCCGAGGTAGTCGTCCGCGCCGACTTCCAGGCCGACGATGCGGTCCACGTCTTCGCCCTTGGCGGTGAGCATGATGATCGGCGTGCGGTCGTTGGCGGCGCGCAGGCGCCGGCAGATCGACAGCCCATCCTCGCCGGGCATCATCAGGTCGAGCACGATGAGGTCGGCGGTTTCGCGCAGCATCAAACGGTTGAGGGCCTTGCCGTCCTCCGCGAGGATGACTTCGAAGCCTTCCTGGGTGAGATAGCGGCGCAGCAGGTCGCGGATGCGCGCGTCGTCGTCGACGACGAGGATCTTGTCGGTGCGGGCTGCGGCTTGGTTCATGGTGCTCCAGGAGAATATGTAACAGAGCCGATTTTGAGGGGCTAACGCAGGGGATTGCGGTGTTTCCCCTGTTGCTTTTCACAGTGTTACAAATGTTGCCCCACCCGGCAAGGCTTCACGTGCCGGCTGTGAACCGTCCTGCTCTGCTGTCGTTGAACGAAGAGTCTTCACTACACTGCCCACCACATGAAAACACTCCTTGCCGCTTTTGTCGCCGCGTCGCTCTCCTGCGGCGCCTGGGCCCAGGTCGCCCCCTACGCGCCTCCCCAGAATGTTCTGCAACTGTCCGCGAGCGGCAGCGTGGAAGTGCAACAGGACCTCCTGAGCCTCACCCTCACCACCACACGCGACGGTGCCGATGCCAACACCGTGCAATCGCAGCTCAAGGCCGCGCTCGATGCGGCGCTCACGGAGGCGAAGAAGTCCGCCCAGCCGGGTCAGCTGGACGTGCGCACCGGCAATTTCGGCCTCTATCCGCGCTACACGCAGGGCGGCAAGATCAGCGGCTGGAACGGCACGGCCGAGCTGGTGCTGGAAGGGCGCGATTTCTCCCGCATCACCCAGGCGGCGGCGAGGATCTCCACCTTGACCCTCGGCGGCGTGAGCTTTGGCCTCAGCCGCGAGCAGCGGGCGAAAGTGGAGGGCGACGCGCAGCAGCTCGCGATCGACCAGTTCAAGCAGAAGGCCGGCGAACTCGCGAAGGGCTTCGGGTTCTCCGGCTACACGCTGCGCGAGGTCGCCGTGAACGCGAACGATCCCGGCAACTACCCGCGGCCACGCATGGCAATGCAAGCCAAAGCGGGCGTCGCGGAAGCCGCGGTGCCCGTGGAGCCGGGCAGGGCGAGCGTGACCGTCACCGTGTCGGGGACGGTGCAGCTCAGGTAGTTACTGCGCGGCCCAGCCGCCGTCCATGTTCCACGCCACGCCGCGCACGTTGTTCGCGGCGGGCGAGCAGAAGAACACGGCGAGCTGGCCCAGTTCTTCGGGCGTCGTGAACTGCATCGACGGTTCCTTCTCGCCGAGCAGCTGCTTCGTCGCCTGCTCGTTGCTGATGCCCCCTGCGGCGGCCTTGGCGTCGACCTGCTTTTGCACCAGCGGCGTCAGCACCCAGCCGGGGCAGATGGCATTGCAGGTGATGCCGGTGGTCGCGTTCTCGAGCGCGGTGACCTTCGTGAGGCCGACGAGGCCGTGCTTCGCGGCGACGTACGCCGACTTCTCGGCCGATGCCACGAGGCCATGCACCGACGCGACGTTGATGATGCGGCCCCAGTTCGCGGCTTTCATCGCGGGGATCGCGAGGCGCGAGGCGTGGAAGGCGCTCGACAGGTTGATCGCGAGGATCGCGTCCCACTTCTCCGGCGGAAAGTCCTCGACGCGGGCGACGTGCTGGATGCCGGCGTTGTTCACGAGGATGTCCACGCGCCCGAACTCCCCGGCCGCGAATTTCATCATCTCCTCGATCTCGGCGGGCTTGCTCATGTCCGCGCCGTGATACGCCACCTTCACCCCGAGCGCCTGCACCTGCGCCTTCGGGCCTTCGACATCGCCGAAGCCGTTGAGGACGATGTTCGCACCCTGCTGTGCGAGCGCCTTGGCGATGCCCAGGCCGATGCCGCTGGTGGAGCCGGTGACGAGGGCGGTCTTGCCTTTGAGCATGGGGAGTCTCCGTTTGAATTAGGATGGTGGCGAAGCGCCAGAGAGACCGAAAGTATCCCGGTTTTCCCACACCATGACCGAACCTACGCTGAACTACGTATCCTGCCCCGACGCCTCCGGCGGCCATCGCATGGCTTACTGGCAGTGGGGCGGCGCGGGCGCCGGGCACGTCGTCGTTTGCGCGCATGGCCTGTCGCGGCAGGGGCGGGATTTCGACGTGCTGGCGCAGGCGCTGGTCGAGCGCGCGTCCGGCGCGTTGCGGGTCGTCTGCCCCGATGTCGTGGGACGCGGGCAAAGCGACTGGCTCAAGGACCCCATGGGCTACCAGATTCCGGGCTACGTGGGCGACATGCTCGCGATGCTCGCGCAACTGAATCGGCAGGCGCCGGTCGCTACCCTGGATTGGGTCGGCACCAGCATGGGCGGGCTCATCGGCATGGGCGTGGCGGGCACGCCGAAGCTGCCGCTGCCGGCGCCTGTGCGCCGCCTCGTGCTGAACGACGTCGGCCCCGCGATCCAGTGGCAGGCGCTGCAGCGCATCGGCACCTATCTCGGCAACACCGGCAAGTTCGATTCGGTCCAGCAGGCCGCTGACGCGATGTGGACGATTTCCACGAGTTTCGGCCCGCATACGCCGCAGCAATGGCTGGCGCTCTCGCAGGCGATGGTGAAGCCGCTGCCCGAAGGCGGTTTCACCCTCCACTACGACCCGGCCATCGCAGTGCCGTTTCGCACGCTCACGGAGGAAGCCGCGGCGCAAGGCCAGGCCGCGCTCTGGCAGGTCTACGACAACATCCGCGCGCAGACGCTCATCACGCGCGGCGCGAACTCCGACCTGTTGTCTCGCGAGACTGCGCAGGCCATGACGCAGCGCGGGCCGCGCGCGAAGCTCGTCGAGTTCGCGGGCGTGGGCCACGCCCCGACTTTCATCGCGCCCGACCAGGTCGAGGCCGTCACCTCGTTCCTGCTGCCATGAAAAGCCTGAAGGCGGAGCAGCAAGGCTCCGCCGCGATCCCCGAACTGGTGGCCGCCGCCGAGCAGGCGATGCCGCACCAGGCCAACGCCCTGGCCCGCGCCCGCGCGTTCGCGGAGCCCTTCATCGCGAGCGAAGTGCTGGACACCGGCGAGAACACGCTCGCGCACGCGGACGCGGTCGCGGCGATCCTGAAGACGATGGGCGGCTCGGAGGCCATGCAGGCCGCGAGCTATCTCGTCTACGCCTGCACCCATCTCAACAAGCCCCAGGAGGTGATCGCGAAAGCCTTCGGCGAGAACTACGCCGCGCTCGCGATGGAGACCACCAAGCTGGTGCGCGTGCAGCAACAGGCGCGCGGCGCGGAGGAATCGGCGCAGCTCGTGGACGACCCGAAGGTGCAGACCGAGAACGTGCGCAAGATGCTGCTCGCGTTTTCGCGCGACCTGCGCGTGGTGATGCTGCGGCTCGCGTCGCGGCTGCAGACACTGCGCTGGCATGCGGCCAACAAGACCGTGGCGCCGCCCAGCGTCGCGCGCGAGGCGCTGAACGTCTTCGCGCCGCTCGCCAACCGCCTGGGCATCTGGCAGGTGAAGTGGGAGATGGAAGACCTCGCCTTCCGCTTCCTCGAGCCGGACAAGTACAAGCAGGTTGCCGGCCTGCTGGACCAGAAGCGCATCGAGCGCGAGGCGTATGTCGAGGAGATCCGCGCCCGCCTCGAAGCGGAGTTGAAGTCGCAGGGCATCGCGGCGAGCGTGTACGGCCGCCCGAAGCACATCTACAGCATCGTGAAGAAGATGCGCGGCAAGTCGCTGGATTTCGACCAGGTATTCGACATCCGCGCGCTGCGCGTGATCGTGCCGACGGTGGACGATTGCTACGCGGCGCTCTCCTGGGTGCACGAGCGCTTCACGCCGCTGGTCGAGGAGTTCGACGACTACATCGCCAAGCCGAAGGCGAACGGTTACCAGTCGCTGCACACCATCGTGCGGGACGGGGCGGGCCGGGCGATCGAAATCCAGATCCGCACACAGGCCATGCACGACCACGCCGAGCACGGCGTCGCGGCGCACTGGGCGTACAAGGAAGCAGGGCACAAGGGCTACTCGGGGCATTCCGCGAGCGGCGAGTACGACGCGAAGATCGCGGTGCTGCGCCAGCTTCTGGCGTGGGAGCGGGATCTCGCGGGCTCCGGCGCCGGGCTCTTCGAAGACCGCATCTACGTGCTGACGCCCGATGCGGCCATCGTGGAGCTGCCGCAGGGGGCGACGCCGGTCGACTTCGCGTATTCGGTGCACACGAACCTGGGCCACCGCTGCCGCGGCGCGCGCGTGGACGGCGCGATGGTGCCGCTCAACACGCCGCTGCAGAACGGCCAGACCGTCGAGGTGATCGTAGCCAAGGAGGGCGGGCCGTCGCGCGATTGGCTGAACGCCGACCTGGGCTTCCTCGCAAGCCACCGCGCGAAGGCGAAGGTGCGCGCGTGGTTCAACGAGCAGATCAAGCACGAGACCGTGGCGCGCGGCCGCGAGTCCGTCGAACGCCTGCTGCAGCGCGAAGGCAAGACGGCGGTCAAGCTGGAAGACCTCGCCTCGCAGCTCGGTTTCAAGTCGGCCGAGGACCTCTTCGCGGTGGTGGGGAAGGACGAATACTCGCTGCGCAACATCGAGGCCGTGCTGAAGCCGGCCGAGGCGCCGATGCCCGTCGACGACCTGCTGCTGCTGCGCAAGTCGCGCAACACCGAGCGCACGCCCAAGGGCGGCGTGCTGGTGGTGGGCATCGATTCGCTCATGACGCAACTCGCCAAATGCTGCAAGCCCGCGCCGCCGGATGCGATCGGCGGGTTCGTGACGCGCGGCAAGGGCGTGAGCATCCACCGCCGCGACTGCAGCAACTTCCGCGAGATGGCGGCGCGGGGCCCGGAGCGCGTGATCGACGTGGAGTGGGGCGCGGGTAAGTCCGGCGATGGCGCCGTCTACCCGGTCGACGTGTCCGTGGAGGCGTCCGACAGGCAGGGCCTGCTGCGCGACATCTCCGAGGTGTTCGCCAAGGAAAAGATGAACGTCATCGGCGTGCAGACGCAATCGATCAAGGGCACGGCGTGGATGACGTTCACGGTGGAGATCGGCGATTCGCAGCGGCTGAACAAGGTGCTGGGACTGGTGGCGGAAGTGCAGGGCGTGCGTTCGGCGCGCAGGCGCTGAAGGAACACCCGCGCGGGCCTGCTATAATCAAAGGCTCGAATACGAACTCAGGCGCGTAGCTCAGCTGGTTAGAGCACCACCTTGACATGGTGGGGGTCGTTGGTTCGAGTCCAATCGCGCCTACCAATTTCCGCCTCCCGGCATTCTCCCTAGGGCTTGTTCCCATAGGGAAAACCTTGGGACGGCGGTTTTGGCCCCCTCCCTAGAATGTGCTGCAGTGCAGTACCCGCGAGCCGCCCCGGCCCGCGTGCCAGGAGCCATCCAGTGCAAAGCAAGAAAGCAGCCGCCGGCAGCCCCACGGGCAAGCCCGCGCAGCGAGTCATCAAGAAGTATCCCAACCGCCGGCTCTACGACACCGACACCTCCACCTACATCACGTTGGCCGAGGTCAAGCAACTGGTGATGGACAGCGAACCCTTCGTCGTGCGCGACGCCAAGACCAACGAGGACCTGTCGCGCAGCATCCTGCTGCAGATCATCCTGGAGGAAGAGGCGGGCGGCCAGCCGATGTTTAGCGAAGCCGCGCTCGCGAACCTGATCCGCATCTACGGCCACGCGTCGCAGGCCTTCATGGGTTCCTACCTCGAGAAGAACGTGCAGGCTTTCACCGACATCCAGGCGAAGCTGACCGAGCAATCCAAGACGCTGACGCCCGAGATGTGGGCGCAGTTCATGCGCATGCAGAACCCGTTGATGCAGGGGCTCATGGGCAACTACGTCGAGCAGTCCAAGAGCGCGTTCGACAAGATGCAGGAGCAGATGGCCAAGCAGACGGAGCAGATGCTGGGTGCATTTGGGATCAAACGATAGACACGCGCGATAGCTGGGACAATAGGGGGATGAGCGACATCGCCACCCCCGAAACCAAGACCCCCAAAGTCGGCTTCGTCAGCCTGGGCTGCCCCAAGGCCCTGACGGATTCCGAACTCATCCTCACGCAGCTCTCCGCCGAGGGCTACCAGACGTCCAAGACCTTCGAGGGCGCGGACCTCGTCATCGTCAACACCTGCGGGTTCATCGACGACGCGGTGCGCGAAAGCCTCGACACGATCGGAGAAGCGCTCGCCGAGAACGGCCGCGTCATCGTGACGGGCTGCCTCGGCGCCAAGGCCGGCGAAGGCGGGGGCAACCTCGTGAAGCAGATGCATCCTTCGGTGCTGGCCGTCACCGGCCCGCATGCGACACAGGAGGTGATGGATGCGGTGCACCTGAACCTGCCGAAGCCGCACGACCCGTTCATCGACCTCGTGCCCAATCCCGCCGCCGGATCGTTCGGCGTCGCCGGCATCAAGCTCACGCCGCGGCACTACGCGTACCTCAAGATCAGCGAAGGCTGCAACCACCGCTGCACCTTCTGCATCATCCCGTCGATGCGCGGGGACCTGGTGAGCCGGCCGATCGGCGACGTGCTCAAGGAAGCGAAGGCGCTCTTCGAGGGCGGCGTGAAGGAACTGCTGGTGATCAGCCAGGACACGTCCGCCTACGGCGTCGACGTGAAGTACCGCACCGGCTTCTACGACGGCAAGCCGATCAGGACGCGCATGCTGGAGCTCGTGCAGGCGCTC
The DNA here is from genome assembly GCF_015831345.1 of Caenimonas aquaedulcis. Taxonomy (NCBI): domain Bacteria; kingdom Pseudomonadati; phylum Pseudomonadota; class Betaproteobacteria; order Burkholderiales; family Comamonadaceae; genus Caenimonas; species Caenimonas aquaedulcis. Next base: position 354,183 of record NZ_JADWYS010000001.1, read on the forward strand.
GGCGATATGGCCGAGCCCTACGGCGCCTGGGTGCGCTTGCATTACGTCTATCCGTACCCATCTGTGGACGAAGTGATCCCGCTGATGGCCACAGGAAAGGTTCTGCCTTACCTCGACGTGCCTTTCCAGCACAGCCACCCGGACGTCCTCAAACGCATGAAGCGGCCGGCCAGCGGCGAGCGCAACCTCGAGCGCATCCAGCAGTGGCGCGCAGCGTGCCCCGAGATCGTTATCCGCAGCACCTTCATCGCCGGCTTCCCCGGCGAGACCGAGGCCGAGTTCCAGCACCTGCTGGACTTCATGCGCGAAGCGCGGATCGATCGCGCGGGGTGCTTCGCCTACAGCCCGGTGACGGGCGCGGTGGCCAACGACATCCCGGGCATGCTGCCCACGGAAGTCCGCGAGGAACGCCGCGCGCGCTTCATGGCGGTCGCCGAGCAAGTGTCGGCCGCGAAGCTCAAGGAACGCATCGGCGCGACCATGCAGGTGCTGGTGGATTCAGCGCCGGCCCTCGGCCGCAAGGGCGGCGTGGGCCGCTCCTACGCGGATGCGCCGGAGATCGACGGGACGGTGAAACTGCTGCCGCCGGAGAAGATCAGCAAGCAGATGAAGGTGGGTGAATTCACCCGAGCGCGCATCGTCGCGACCGATGGGCATGACCTCGTGGGGCTGCCTGTCTGAAAGCGAAAGCGCAAACAAAAAGGCCGACCCATTTTGCAATGCGCCGGCTTTATGATGATGGTGCCCAGAAGAGGACTCGAACCTCCACGATGTTACTCGCTAGTACCTGAAACTAGTGCGTCTACCAATTCCGCCATCTGGGCTTTCAGGAAAGAAAAGGATTCTATATCAAAAATATCGAACACATCGGCCACGGGCTGCTCGATGAAATCGAGGGAGTGATCCAGGGCCATCGCGACGGCCACGGATACGTGGCACGCGACGACGGCGAGACCGACATCTACCTGCCGCCCAACGAAATGCGCGCGGTGCTGCACAAGGATCGCGTCAAGGCGCGCATCGTGCGCCACGACCGCAAGGGCCGGCCCGAGGGACGCGTCGTCGAGATCATCGAACGCCCGCCGCAACCGATCATCGGCCGCCTGCTGCACGAGAGCGGCGTGTGGCTCGTCGCACCCGAAGACAAGCGTTACGGGCAGGACGTGCTGATCCCCAAGGGCGCGACCGGCCTGGCCAAACCCGGGCAGGTCGTCGTCGTCGAACTGACGGAGCCGCCAAGCCTTTACGGCCAGCCCGTGGGGCGCGTGAAGGAAGTGCTCGGCGAGATCGACGACGCCGGCATGGAGATCGAGATCGCGGTGCGCAAGTACGGGGTGCCGCACGAGTTTTCCGATGCCTGCATCGGCCTCGCGCGCGCCTTGCCGGACAAGGTGCGACCGCAGGACAAGAAGCATCGCGTGGACCTCACCGATGTGCCGCTCGTCACCATCGATGGCGAGGACGCCCGCGACTTCGACGACGCCGTGTATTGCGAGCCGGCGAAGGTCGGCCGCGGCAAGGGCTGGCGACTGCTGGTGGCGATCGCCGACGTGAGCCAGTATGTGGAGACGGGCAGCGCGATCGACGTGGACGCGTACGACCGCGCGACCAGCGTGTACTTCCCGCGCCGCGTGATTCCGATGCTGCCGGAGAAGCTGTCGAACGGCCTGTGCTCGCTCAACCCCGAAGTCGAGCGCCTGTGCATGGTCGCGGACATGCTGATCACGGCCACCGGAGAGATCCAGGCCTACCAGTTCTATCCCGCGGTGATGTTCAGCCATGCGCGCTTCACGTATACGGAAGTCGCCGCGATCCTCGCGAATACGCGCGGCCCCGAAGCGGCGCGCCGCAAGGACCGCGTGACGGACCTCATCAACCTGCACGATGTGTATCGCGCATTGCTGAAAGCCCGTAACGCGCGTGGCGCGGTGGACTTCGAGACGACCGAGACGCAGATCATCTGCGACGAGAACGGCCGCATCGAGCGCATCGTGCCCCGCGTGCGCAACGACGCGCACCGGCTCATCGAGGAGGCCATGCTGGCCGCCAACGTGTGCTCGGCGGATTTCATCCAGCAGAGCAAGCACCCGGGCCTCTTCCGCGTGCACGAAGGCCCGACGCCCGAGAAGAAGGACCTGCTGCGCAACTACCTGAAGGCGCTCGGCGTGGGCCTGTCGATCAGCGAGGACCCGCTGCCCGCGGAGTTCCAGCGGATCGCCGAGGCCACGCGCGACCGGCCCGACGCGCAGCAGATTTCCACGATGCTGCTGCGCTCGATGTCGCAGGCGATCTACACGCCGATCAACAGCGGTCACTTCGGCCTCGCCTACGACGCGTACACGCACTTCACGAGCCCGATCCGACGCTATCCCGACCTGCTGGTGCATCGCGTGATCAAGGCCATCCTCGCGGGCGGCAAGTACGAACTGCCCGTGCTGCCCACCCCGGGCGAGGCGCACGAGAAGCTTGCGCGCCGCCTGGCCGCGCGCGTGAAGGCGCCCGGCAACCGCTTGAAAAAGCCCGCGCCGCCGCCGACGCGCGAAGTGCAGGCGTGGGAGGCCGCGGGCCTGCACTGCAGTGCCAATGAACGCCGCGCCGACGAGGCGAGCCGCGATGTCGAAGCCTGGCTCAAGTGCAAGTACATGCGCGAACACCTCGGAGAGGAATACAGCGGCATCGTGACGGCGGCGACGAGCTTCGGCATCTTCGTCACGCTCGACCAGATGTACGTCGAGGGCCTGGTGCACATCACCGAGCTCGGCGGCGAATACTTCAAGTTCGACGAAGCCCGGCAGGAGCTGCGCGGCGAGCGCACGGGCATCCGCTACGCGATCGGCACCCGGGTGCGGGTGCAGGTGAGCCGCGTGGACCTGGACGGCCGCAAGATCGACTTCCGGCTGGTGCGCGACGACGAGGAAGTCCTCGCGCGCGCCATGAAGGAGAAGGGCGTGGCGCCCGCACGCGGTGACGATGCGCCCAAGTCGGCCAAGCGCGGGCGCAAGGCGGCGGGGCCCAAGCCCGCCGTCGGCGCCCAGAAGGCCGCGAAGAAGCCCGCCACCAAGAGCAAGAGCCGCAGGCCGCGGCGCTGATACGAACAACACGAGGAGTCAACGCATGTCCACATCCACCCCCGGCGGCAAGGTCGCCATCGTGACCGGCGGCGGCAGCGGCGTCGGCAAGGCCGCGGCGCTCGCGCTGCTGGCCGACGGCTGGCGCGTCGCGGTCGCCGGGCGCCGCAAGGAACCGCTCGACGAGCTGGCGGCGGCGCATCCCGGCATGGCGCTCGCGGTGCCCACCGACGTCACGGACCCCGAGTCGGTCAAGGCGCTCTTCGATGCGACGGTGAAGGCCTGGGGCCGCGTCGACATGCTGTTCAACAATGCGGGCACCGGCGCGCCGGCGCAGCCGCTGGAAGACATGCCGCTGGAGCAGTGGAAGAAGGTCGTGGACACCAACCTGAACGGGATGTTCTATGGCATCCAGCAGGCTTTCCGCGTGATGAAGTCGCAGAAGCCGATGGGCGGGCGCATCATCAATAACGGCTCGATTTCCGCCCACGCACCACGCCCGCAGTCCATTGCGTATACAGCGACGAAGCACGCAGTGACGGGCCTCACCAAGACCGCGGCGCTCGACGGCCGCAAGTACGACATCGCGGTGGGGCAGATCGACATCGGCAATGCGCACACCGAGATGGCGGCGCGCATGGCCAAGGGCGTTCCGCAGGCCAACGGCGAGATCGCGATCGAGCCGCTGATGGACGTGAACATCGTGGGCCAGTCGGTCGTCTACATGGCGAACCTGCCGCTGGGGGCCAACGTGCTGTTCCACACGGTGATGGCCACGAAGATGCCTTTCGTGGGACGCGGCTAGCCGCCCGCCTGCCGGCGCGCGAGCGCGGATGCGGTCAGTGCTTCCGAGGCGGGCCAGTCGTCGGCCGCGAGCCCGTGCCGGAACACCGCGCCGCGTGCCGCATCGGCCGGCGCGTCGCCCAGCGCAAGCCGCGCGGCGATCATCCCGGCGAGCACATCCCCGGTCCCTGCCGTGGCCAGGCGTCCGTTGCCTGTGGGGTTGACGGACGGCAAGGTTCCCGGCGCGGCGACCACCGTGCCGGATCCCTTGAGCACCACGACCGATTCATAGCTTTCGCACAGTTCGCGCGCCCGGCGCAGGCGGTCCGACTGGATGTCGGCCGTCTTGCAGCCGAGCAGTCGCGCTGCTTCCAGCGGGTGCGGGGTCAGCACCGTCGGCTTGCCGCGCCGGCCGCGCGAGCGCAGCAGGTTCTGCAGGTGGGTGTCCGACGAGATGGCGTTCAGCGCGTCGGCGTCCAGCACCAGCGATCCCGAGGCGGCCAGCACCTTGGGGAGCACCGCGCGGACGGCGTCACCACCCCCGCAGCCGCAGGCGACGTGCATGGTGGAGATATCCAGCGTCTCCCAGGCCCGCAGCATCAGTTCGGGTTGCGAGGGGTCGACCGTGATCGCAGCCGGGTCGAGCAGCGCGGCGTACACGCGGCCGGCACCGGCGTGCAGCGCCGCGCTCGCCGCCAGGAGCGCGGCGCCGGCCATGCCCGGTGCGCCGCCGATGACAGCGACGTCCCCGTAGCTGCCTTTGTGCGATGCATGCGCACGCAGTGGCGCCCCGGGCGGGCCGGCGAGCCACGCCGTCGCCTGCGCTTCATCGATCGAAGCGCCGAGGTCGTGGACCCAGACTTCTGCGGATGCGTCGCGGCCCCCTGCGGTGAAAAGGCCCGGCTTCAACCCGAGCAGGCACAGCGTGTGGCTGGCGCGGACCGCCTGCCCGTGGCCGGTGTCGGCGTCGAGACCGGAGGGCACGTCCACCGCGAGCACGGGTGCGCCCGCCGTGTTCATCGCCTCCAGCCACTCCAGCATGACGCCGTCGAGCGGGCGGGAACTGCCGATGCCCAGCATCGCGTCGATCGCCAGGTCGTAGGTGGCCGGTGGCGCGGCAGCGAATTCGACGCCCGCGGCACGTGCGCTGCGCATGGAGGCCAAGGCATCGGGCGGCGCACGCGATTCGTCGCCCGCCCAGGTCACCACGGGCTGCTTGCCCCATTGCTTCAGGTGAACGGCGGCTTCCATGCCGTCGCCGCCGTTGTTGCCGGGTCCGCAGGCAATCCAGACCGAGCGCGCGTGGGGTGCCATCGCCAGCGCGAGGCGCGCCACCGCCAGGCCGGCGCGCTGCATGAGCATGTGAGGGGCAAGGCCCGCGGCGGCCGAGGTTTCCAGCGTGCGGACCGCGGCCGTGTCGAACAGCGGCCATCGGCGTTGGGGGGTGACGCGAAGCATGGCCTATTGTCCCCTCGTAGAGGCGCGCCGGCACTCAGGCGTGGAGACGCTCCACGCCCAGTCCCTCGACGTCGACTTCCGGGGCGCGGCCGCCCATCAGGTCGGCCACCGCGCGCGCACTGCCGCACGACAGTGCCCAGCCGCTCGAGCCATGGCCCAGGTTGATCCACACGCCCGGGATGCCGGTGGCACCAAGCATCGGCGGGCCGTCCGGCAGCATGGGCCGGGCGCCTTTCCATTCCTGGACCGCGGCCCCGGTGTTGGCGAGTTGCGCCGCGCCGGGAAACCAGTCGTGCAGCACCTTGTAGAGGGTCTGGATGGCGGCCGGGCGCTTGCGGTCCGGCGTGCCGCCGATCTCGGCGCTTCCGGCGACCCGCACCCGATTGCCCAGGCGGCTGATCGCGACCTTGTAACGTTCGTCCATCAAGGCGCTGCGCGGTGCGTTCAGCGGCTCGCGGATCGGCGCGCTGATGGAGTAGCCGTACACCGGCGCGAGCGGGACGTTCAGGCCCAGGGGCTGCAACAATGCGGCGGAATCCACGCCGCCGCAGATCACCACGGCGTCGAAGGCCCGCTGCACCGGCGCCTGCGCATCGAGGCTCCAGACCGCCAGCGACGTGGGGCGGGCCGCATCGAGCGCGCTCACCGCCGTGTTGAACTCGAACCGGACGCCGCGCGCCTGCGCTTCGGCCTTGAGCAGGAGGGCGAACTGGCGGCAGTTGCCGACGCCGTCCTGGGGCAGGTGGATGGCGCCCGCGAATTTCGTGTCCGGGTTGAGCGCGGGTTCGACCGCGCGTGCCTCGTCGGGGCCGATCTCGCGGAACGTCACGCCGGCTTCGCGCAGCACGGCCAGGCCCGGCTGCACCATCTGGCGATCCTTGTCGCCGCGCAGCAGCACCATGTAGCCCGTGCTGCGGTCGTACTCCAGCTGCAGGGCCTCCGTCAGCTCGTCCAGGCGCTTGCGGCTGTAGAACGCGAGGCGCTGCAGGCGCGCGCGGTTGGCCTGGTAGGCGGCGAGGTCGCAGGCGCGGTACCAGCGCCACATCCACTTCATGTCCGCCGCGCTCAGCGGGAAGCTCACGCGCACCGGCGCATGCTCGGACAGGAGGAATCGCGCGACCTTCGCGGGCATGCCGGGCGCCGCCCAGGGCGTGACGTAGCCGGGCGCGACGACGCCGGCGTTCGCGAAGCTGGTTTCCTCGGCCACCGAAGCGCGGCGTTCGAACACCGTGACTTCATGCCCGTCCGCGGCCAGTTCCCAGGCCGTGGTGACGCCGATGATCCCGGCGCCGATGACGGCGATTCTCATCCGCGCACTTCTCCCGCGGTGCGTCCGCTGCTCGCTTCGCTCATGTAGGTTCCGTGATGCTGGCCAGCGCGCTTTCCGCGCGCAAGGCGATGTTGAGGACCGTGTCGTCCCGCATCGCACTTTGCCAGATCATGAGGCCGCATGGGAGTTCCGGGGGCACATGGCATGGAATCGAGATGGCGCAACCGTCCAGCATGTTGACGACGCTCGTGTTGCGCAGCAGGAGGGTGTTGACGCGGAAGAACTCGTCGTCGCGTTCGGCTCCGGGCGCGACCTGCGCGATCGGGGGCGCCACCATCGGGATGGTCGGAGACAGGACGGCGTCGAATCCCCGCAGCGCCTTGTCGATGGAGGCGATCCACCCGGACCGTGCATGGATGAGTTCGATGTATTCGTACGCCTTCATGTTGGCGCCGCGGACGATGCGTGCGAGCACGCGCGGGTCGTAGCCGGCCGAGTGCTTCTCCAGCAGGTGGCGATGCCAGGCATAGCTCTCGGCGGCGGTGAAGCCGCCGGTGGACTGGATCGCGCCGAGGTTGCGGATCTCCCCCAATTCGATGTCCGTCACCTGCGCGCCGGCATCGCGCAAGGTCGCCACGGCCCGGTCGAAAGCGTGCGCGACCGTGGCGTCCAGCCCGTCGAGCATGGTCGTGCGCGCGACGGCCAGCCGATAGCCCGACAGCGGTGCGTGGCTGCGGGTGACGATGCGGCGCGCGAGGATTTCGTGGGCCAGGATGGCATCGCGCACCGAACGGGTCATCGCGCACACGGTGTCGAGCGTCGAGGACAGCGGCAGGGCGCCTTCGCGCGGAACCAGCTGGGCCGTGCTCTTGAACCCCACGATGCCGCACAGGGCCGCGGGGACCCGGATCGACCCGCCCGTGTCCGATCCGAGGCCGATGAACGCGGCGCCGTTGGCGACCGAGACCGCCGCGCCGGAGGAAGAGCCCCCGGGGATGCGCGGCGTGGCCGGGTCGGCGGGGTTGGCGGGGGTGCCGTAGTGCGGGTTGGTGCCGACCCCCGAGAAGGCGAACTCGGTCATGTGGGTCCGCCCCAGCACGACCCCGCCTGCCGACTTGAGCCGGGCGACGGCCGGGCTGTCCGCCACGGCGGGCGGCGCGTGCGCCAGCACGGCCGAGCCGGCGGCGGTGACTTCCCCCGACACGTCGAACAGGTCCTTCACCGAGATCGCAAGGCCTGCCAGGGGCATCCAGGGGGAGGAGCGCGACGCCGCAGCGCGGGCCGCGTCGACATCCGTGCGCATGAATACGTGCCTGCTGGCGGGCGCTTGCGCGATGGCGATGGAAGCGTCCATTTCGGCAGTGGCGTTCGTGGCGCCGTCGCGGAGGCGCTCCCGGGTGGCGAGGAGGTCTTGGCGCATGTGTGTAGTGGGAGGCCCGTGCTATAATCTTTGGGTTTTGCTGGGCCGTGGAATGCGAGTGCGCCACCGTGCTGTCAGCAAGGCAAATACGCGAATCCAGCCCACCAGGGTGCCAGTGCACAGCCCAGAGCCGTGCGCCGGTTTCGGGCCGGATTTTAGACCCAACCTTCAGGAACCATTCATGTCCGTCACCATGCGTCAGATGCTGGAAGCCGGTGTCCATTTCGGTCACCAAACGCGCTTCTGGAACCCCAAGATGGCCCCGTACATCTTCGGCCATCGCAACAAGATCCACATCATCAACCTGGAAAAGTCGCTTCCGATGTTCCAGGAAGCCAGCAAGTTCGTGAAGCAGCTGGCAGCCAACCGCGGCACCATCCTCATGGTCGGCACCAAGCGCCAGGCGCGCGAGACCGTCGCCATGGAAGCCAAGCGCGCGGGCGTGCCCTTCGTCGACCAGCGCTGGCTCGGCGGCATGCTGACCAACTTCAAGACCGTCAAGACGTCCATCAAGCGTCTGAAGGACATGAAGGCCCAGCAGGAAGCCGGCCTGGAGTCCATGAGCAAGAAAGAGCAGCTGATGTTCGCCCGCGAGATGGAAAAGCTCGAGAAGGACATCGGCGGCATCCAGGACATGGCCACGCTGCCCGACGCGATCTTCGTGATCGACGTCGGCTTCCACAAGATCGCCGTGTCCGAAGCCAAGAAGCTGGGCATCCCGCTGATCGGCGTGGTGGACTCCAACCACTCGCCCGAGGGAATCGACTACGTCATCCCGGGCAACGACGACTCCTCCAAGGCTGTGGTGCTGTATGCGCGCGGCATCGCCGACGCGATCCTGGAAGGCCGTGCCAACGCCGTGAACGACGTGGTCAAGGCCGTGTCCGAAGGCAGTGACGAATTCGTCGAAGTGGAAGAAGGCGCCGGCGCCTGACTCCCCGGTCCCTACGACCACGAAGGGGGCTCTTGAGCCCCCTTTTCCCATCCAAGCCCCGTGCGGGCGTCCAACGAGAAATTTGAAAGGCAAAAAATGGCTGCAATCACCGCGAGCATGGTCGCCGAACTGCGTGGCAAGACCGATGCGCCCATGATGGAATGCAAGAAGGCCCTCACCGAGGCCGAAGGCAACATGGAAAAGGCCGAGGAACTGCTGCGCGTCAAGCTCGGCAGCAAGGCCGGCAAGGCCGCCTCTCGCATCACCGCGGAAGGCGTCGTCACGTCCTTCATCGACGGCACCACCGGCGCGCTGCTCGAGACGAATTGCGAGACCGACTTCGTCACCAAGAACGACAGCTTCCTGGCCATGGCCAAGGCCGCGGCCGAACTGATCGCGAAGCACAACCCCGCCGACGTCGCCGCGCTCGGCGCACTGCCGTACAGCCAGGACAGCTTCGGCCCCACGCTCGAGGACGTCCGCAAGGGCCTCATCGGCAAGATCGGCGAGAACATGAGCTTCCGCCGCTTCAAGCGTTTTGCCGGCTCGAACAAGCTCGCCGCGTACCTGCACGGCACGCGCATCGGCGTGGTCGTCGAATACGAGGGTGACGACACCGCCGCCAAGGACGTTGCCATGCACGTGGCCGCCATGAAGCCCGTCGCGCTCACGAGCAACGACGTGCCCGCCGAGCTGATCGAGAAGGAGCGCGCCGTTGCCGTGGGCAAGGCCGAGGAAGACCGCAAGGCCGCCGAGGCTGCCGGCAAGCCCGCGCAGTCCCCGGAAATCGTCGCGAAGCGCGTCGAGGGCGGTGTGCAGAAGTACCTCAAGGAGGTGTCGCTCTTCAACCAGCCCTTCGTGAAGAACGACAAGCAGACGGTCGAGCAGATGCTCAAGGCCGCCGGCGCCAGCGTCAAGGGCTTCACGCTCTACGTCGTCGGCGAAGGCATCGAGAAGAAGGTCGACGACTTCGCAGCCGAAGTCGCGGCGCAGGTCGCCGCCGCCAAGGGCGGAGCCTGAATCCCGCGAACCGCCGCCCGCAACGCACCAAGGCCGCTACACTCATCCCGTCCAGAACAAGGAGCCTTTACATGTCCGAAGCCCAGCCGGCGCACAAGCGAATCTTGTTGAAGCTGTCGGGCGAGGCGCTGATGGGCGACGACCAGTTCGGCATCAACCGCGCGACCATCGTGCGCATGGTCGAGGAGGTCGCCGAGGTGGTGAACATGGGCGTGGAAGTCGCCATCGTGATCGGTGGCGGCAACATCTTCCGCGGTGTGGCCGGTGGCTCGGTCGGAATGGACCGCGCCACCGCCGACTACATGGGCATGCTGGCGACGGTCATGAACGCCCTGGCACTCGCCGACGCGATGAACAAGCAGGGCCTGATTGCACGGGTCATGTCCGCCATCGCCATCGAACAGGTGGTGGAGCCGTACGTGCGCCCCAAGGCGCTGCAGTACCTCGAAGAAGGCAAGGTCGTGATCTTCGCGGCCGGCACCGGCAACCCGTTTTTCACGACCGACACCGCGGCGGCGCTTCGCGGAGCCGAGATCGGCGCCGAGCTCGTGCTCAAGGCGACGAAGGTCGATGGCGTCTATTCGGCGGACCCCAAGAAGGATCCGCACGCCACCCGTTACACGAAGATCAGCTTCGACGACGCGATGGCGCAGAATCTCGGCATCATGGACGCCACCGCTTTCGCGCTCTGCCGCGACCAGAAGCTGCCGATCAAGGTGTTCTCCATCTTCAAGCACGGCGCCCTTCGGCGCGTGGTGATGGGGGAGGACGAAGGCACGCTCGTCTACGCCTGAGGAGACCGAAGAAATGACGACGACGATTCCAGACATCAAGAAAACCATGGAAGGCAAGATGGACCAGTCCATCGCCGCGTTCCGCACCAGCCTGTCCAAGATCCGCACCGGCCGCGCGAGCCCCGGCATCCTCGACACCGTGCACGTGGACTATTACGGCTCGATGATGCCGATCAGCCAGGTGGCGAACGTCTCGCTGCTGGATGCCCGTACGATCAGCGTCCAGCCCTGGGAAAAGGGGATGGCCGCCAAGATCGAGAAGGCGATTCGCGAGAGCGACCTGGGCCTGAACCCCGCCTCCATGGGCGACCTCATCCGCGTGCCCGTGCCGCCGATGAGCGAGGAGCGCCGCAAGGAGATGACCAAGGTCGTGCGCCATGAAGGCGAGGCCGCGAAGATCGCGGTGCGCAACCTGCGCCGCGACGCGAACGACCACGTGAAGAAGCTGGTGAAGGACAAGCTCGCGTCCGAGGACGACCAGAAGCGCTCCGAGGCGGAGATCCAGAAGATCACCGACCGCCACATCGCCGAGATCGACCAGCTGGTCGCCGGCAAGGAGCAGGAGATCATGGCCGTCTGAGCCGGATCACCGCCGAACATCCATGACGCAGCCGCGGATCCCCCACCACGTTGCCATCGTCATGGACGGCAACGGCCGCTGGGCGACGCGGCGCTACCTGCCGAGGGTGGCCGGCCACAAGAAGGGCATGGACACCTTGCGTGCATGCCTGCGCCATTGCGGCGAACGCGGCATCAAGGTGCTCACCGTCTTCGCGTTTTCCTCGGAGAACTGGAGCCGCCCCGCCGACGAGGTGTCGGGCCTGATGGAGTTGCTCGCCGTGGCGCTGGCGCGGGAGATCCCCCAGCTTCGCGGCGAAGGCGTGCGGGTGCAGTTCGTGGGTGACCGTGCGCCGCTCTCCGAAAAGGTCCGTGCCGGCCTGGCGCAGGCGGAGGCCGACACCGCTTCCAATAACCGCCTCGTGTTCAACGTCTGTTTCAACTACGGCGGCCGGTGGGACATCGCCCAGGCTGCGGCGAAGCTCGCCGAACGGGGCGAGCCCATTACCGAGAAGTCGCTGGGTGCCGCGCTGGCGCTTGCCCATGTGCCCGATCCGGACCTCATCATCCGCACCGGGGGCGAGGAGCGGCTGAGCAACTTCCTGCTGTGGCAGGCCGCCTACGCCGAACTCTTTTTCAGCGAGCGGCTCTGGCCCGAATTCGATGCCGCCGCGCTGGACGAGGCGCTCGCGGCCTATGCCTCGCGCGAGCGGCGCTACGGGATGACATCCGAGCAGGTTGCCGCGCCCGCCACCCCGGCCGACCGCAAGGCGGCTTAAGTACCCCACCCATGCTCAAGCAGCGCGTCATCACCGCCATCGTCATGCTGGCGATCCTCCTGCCGGCCCTGTTCTGGTCGACGCCGCTTCCATTCACCGTGATCTCTCTCGTCCTCATCGCCGCGGGAGCGTGGGAGTGGGGGCGCCTCAACGGGGCGGGGAAGGGCGGCTCGATCGGCATCGCTGCCGCGTGCCTCGTGCTCTGCGCCGCGGCGTGGTACGCCGGCTGGCTGGACCGCTCGCTGCTGGTCCTGTGGTGCATTGCCGGCGGGTTCTGGGTGCTGGCAGGTGCCTGGCTGATCCGGGCGGGAGTGGCGGGCTGGCCGAAGATTCCACGCGTGCTCCGGCTGGTCGGCGGCGTGCTGGTGCTGTGGGTCGCGTGGCTTGCGGTATCGCAGGCCCGCATGATCGGGATCAACTTCCTGTTGTCGCTGCTCGTGCTCGTGTGGGTCGCGGATATCTTCGCGTACTTCGCGGGCCGCACTTTCGGTTTGAAATTCACGAAGCGCAAGCTCGCACCGGCCATCAGCCCCGGCAAAAGCTGGGAAGGCGTATGGGGCGGCATGTTGGGCGTGATCGTGCTCGCCGTGGTCTGGACGCTCGCGGACAGGCACTTCAACGCGTCCGTGCCCAGCCTCTACTCGCGCCTGGCTGCACAAGGTTGGTGGTTGCTGGTGGTGGCTTCCGTTTTCATGGCGGCGATGAGCGTCGTGGGCGATCTTTCGGAGTCGCTGGTCAAGCGCAGTGCCGGCGCCAAGGATTCGAGCAACCTCCTGCCCGGGCACGGCGGGGTGCTCGACCGTGTCGATGCGCTGCTTCCCACGCTGCCGCTGGCCATGATGCTCGCGGGCCTGGCGGCGCGATGACGCTTCGCATCGCGGTGCTGGGCTCCACCGGGTCGGTGGGTGCCAATACGCTCGATGTCATCGGGCGCCATCCGGACCGCTTCCGGGTGTTCGCGCTCAGTGCTTCGAGCCAGGTCGACCTGATGCTGCAGCAGTGCGCGCGCTTCAAGCCGAGATTCGCGGTGATGGCGCGGGAGGATGCCGGCCGCGAACTGGCGGGCCGCATCGAGTCCGAAGGCCTCTCGACGAAAGTCCTCACGGGTGCTCCGGCACTGGACGAAGTCGCCTCGCACGAAGACGTGGACGCGGTGATGGCGTCCATCGTCGGCGCCGCCGGGCTGTCGTCGTGCATGGCCGCGGCACGCGCCGGCAAGCGCCTGCTGCTGGCCAACAAGGAAGCGCTCGTCGTGGGCGGCGAACTCTTCATCGAGGCGGTGAAGGAGGGCGGCGCCACGCTCCTGCCGATCGACAGCGAACACTCCGCCATCTTCCAGTCGCTGCCCGAGGACCCGTCGACGTGGGATACGCGCGTCGAGAAGATCATCCTCACGGCATCCGGCGGCCCGTTCCGCACCCGTGATCCGAAGTCGCTGCGCGACGTCACGCCCGAGCAAGCCTGTGCGCATCCCAACTGGGTGATGGGCCGCAAGATTTCGGTCGACTCCGCGACGATGATGAACAAGGCGCTCGAAGTCATCGAGGCGCGCTTCCTGTTCGGGCTGCGGCCCGAGCGGCTGGAAGTCGTGATCCATCCGCAGAGCGTCATCCATTCGATGGTGCAGTACCGCGACACGTCCGTCGTGGCCCAGTTGGGCACGCCCGACATGCGCGTGCCCATCGCCTACGGGCTCGCATGGCCCGAGCGCGTCGCATCGGGCGCGCAGGCCCTCGATTTCCGCAGCCTCGCGGACATGAGTTTCGAAGACCTGGACACGCGTGGCCACGCCGAGCGCTTCCCGGGGCTCGCGCTGGCCTGGCAGACCTTGCGTGCCCCTTCGGGGACGACGGCGGTGCTCAACGCCGCGAACGAGGTGGCCGTGGCCGCTTTCCTGGAGCGCCGCATCCGCTTCGACCAGATCCATGCGCTCAACCTTGCAACTTTGGACGCCGTGACCATCTCCAAGCCACGGTCGCTGGAAGACCTGCTGGACCTGGATGCGTCGGCGCGCGATGCCGCCGGGCAGCTCATCGGACGGCTGGCGGCCTGAACCTGGAGCCTTGTCACCATGTTGACCATCGTTGCTTTCGTCGTTGCGCTCGGCCTTCTGATCGCGGTGCATGAGTACGGCCACTACCGCGTGGCCGTGGCCTGCGGCGTGAAAGTCCTGCGCTTTTCCGTCGGCTTCGGCAAGACGCTGTACAGCTACAGGCCGAAGCGCCAGCGGCCGGGCCAGGACACCGAATTCGTGATCGGCGCCTTCCCGCTGGGCGGCTACGTGAAGATGCTGGACGAGCGCGAGGCGCCCGTCGCGCCGGAAGAGCGCCACCTCGCGTTCAACACGCAGCCCCTGAGGTCGCGGGCGGCCATCGTTGCTGCCGGGCCGGTCGCCAACCTGCTCCTGGCGATCCTCCTTTATGCCGCGGTCAGCTGGATCGGCGTGCAGGAACCCAAGGCGATCCTGGCGAGTCCCGCGCAGGGCTCCATTGCCGCACGCGCCGGCCTGCACGGCGGCGAACAGGTGGAGCAGGCGGGCTTCGAGGGCGAGGCCCTGCAGCCGGTTCGTTCGTTCGAGGACATGCGTTGGTTGCTGACGCGCGGCGCGCTGGACGGGCGGGATGTCCGGCTGCAGCTCGCGTCCGGCGACCGGAAGCCCGGCGCGCAGGTGCTCCTGCCGCTCACGCAGCTGCCGTCGCGCGAAGCGGACGCCCAGCTCTTTCGGCAGATCGGCATCCTCGGACCGTGGACGCCGCCCGTCATCGGCGACGTCATGGAAGGGGCCGCGCGCCGCGCCGGGCTGCGCAAGGGCGATACCGTCGTTTCCGTGGATACGCAGGAAGTCGTGGATGGCCAGCAGTTGCGCGAGCTCATTCGCGGCAGCGTGCAGGACGGCAAGGCGCTCACCCGTACCTGGCAGATCCGCCGCGATGGCCGGGCCCTGGAGGTTGCGGTCCAGCCGGACGTCGTTCAAGACGGGGGTGCGGCGGTCGGACGCATCGGCGCCTATGTGGGCGCGGCGCCCGAATTCGTGACCGTGCAATACGGTCCGCTCGAGGGCGTGTGGAAAGGCGCGCAGCGCACCTGGGAGGTTTCGCTCCTCACGCTGCGCATGATGGGCCGGATGGTGATCGGCGAGGCATCGCTGAAGAACCTAAGCGGCCCGCTCACCATCGCCGACTATGCGGGCAAGTCCGCGAGTCTCGGCCTCACGCAGTACCTGGTGTTCCTGGCCCTGATCAGCGTGAGCCTCGGGGTGCTGAACCTGTTGCCGCTGCCCGTCTTGGACGGAGGGCACCTGATGTATTATCTTTGGGAGGCCGTGACGGGCAGGGGCGTCTCCGACGCGTGGATGGAACGGCTCCAGCGCGGCGGTGTGGCGGTGCTGCTGGTCATGATGTCTATCGCGCTCTTCAACGACGTCACCCGTCTCTTTGGTTAACTTTTTCGGCCGCTGACGCTCGAACGCCCCCGGGGCGCCGCCTGGCCAACCTTGATGCATGAAAAAACAAATGAAGCGCTTTCGCGTGCGTACAGTTTCCGCGATGGTCGCCATGATGTTCGCCGCGAATGCGTGGGCGGTGGACCCGTTCACCGTTCGTGACATCCGTGTCGAAGGCCTGCAGCGCGTCGAGCCCGGCACCATCTTCGCTTCGCTGCCGTTTCGCATCGGCGACCAGTACAGCGACGACAAGGGTTCGGCCGCCATCCGGGCCCTCTTCGCACTGGGCCTGTTCAAGGACGTGCGCCTCGAAACCAACGGCGACGTGCTGGTGGTGATCGTCGAGGAACGTCCCACCGTCGCCGACGTGGAATTTGCGGGGTCCCGCGAATTCGACAAGGACGCGCTGAAGAAGGCGCTGCGCGAGATCGGCCTCACGGAAGGCCGCCCGTACGACCAGAGCCTGGCCGACCGCGCCGAGCAGGAACTCAAGCGCCAGTACATCAACAAGAGCCTCTACGGCGCCGAAGTCGTCACCACCGTGACGCCGATCGAGCGCAACCGGGTGAACCTCACCTTCACGGTGACCGAGGGCGAACCGGCGCGCATCAAGGAAATCCGCATCGTCGGCAACAGCGCGTTCAGCGACTCCACGCTGCGCAACCTGTTCGACCTCGACACGGGCGGCTTCCTGTCCTGGTACACCAAGTCGGACCGGTACTCGCGCGCCAAGCTCAATGCCGACCTCGAGGTGCTGCGCTCCTACTACCTGGCGCGCGGCTACCTGGAATTCCGCATCGACTCCACCCAGGTCGCGATCTCCCCGAACAAGCAGGACATCGCGATCACCGTCAACGTCACGGAAGGCGAGCGCTATGTGGTCTCTTCCGTGCGGCTGGAGGGCAACTACCTTGGCAAGGAAGAGGAGTTCAAGTCGCTGGTGAAAATCGTGCCCGGAGAGCCCTACAACGCTGACCGCGTGGCGGAGACGACCAAGGCGTTCAATGACTACTTCGGTAACTTCGGCTTCGCTTTCGCCAACGTGGAGGCGCGGCCCGAGATCGACCGCGTCAACAACCGCGTCGCCTTCGTGCTGGCGGCCGATCCGTCGCGGCGCGCATATGTGCGGCGCATCAACGTCGCCGGCAACAACCGCACGCGCGACGAAGTCATCCGCCGCGAATTCCGGCAGTTCGAGTCCTCCTGGTACGACGCCGACAAGATCAAGCTGTCGCGCGATCGCATCGACCGGCTCGGTTACTTCAAGGACGTCAACGTCGAGACCAGCGACGTCCCGGGGGCCCCCGACCAGGTCGACCTGAACGTCAGCGTCACCGAAAAGCCCACGGGCAGCCTGCAGCTCGGCGCCGGCTTCTCCAGCGCCGAAAAGCTCGCGCTGTCGTTCTCCATCAAGCAGGAGAACGCGTTCGGCACCGGCAATTACCTGGGGGTCGACGTCAACACCAGCAAGTACAACCGGACCATCGCTTTCAGCTCGGTGAACCCGTACTTCACGCCCGACGGCATCTCGCGCTCGACGGACTTGTACTACCGGACCTCGCGCCCGTACGAGGACCAGGGCGGCAACTACCAGATCGCCACCGCCGGCGCGAGCCTGCGCTTCGGCGTGCCGTTCAGCGAATTCGACACCGTGTATTTCGGCGCAAGCGCCGAGCGCACGCAAATCAAGCCCGGCACCAACATCCCGGCGGCGTACCTTGCGTACGCGGAGCGCTTCGGCTACACCAGCACCGCTTTCCCGCTGGCGATCGGCTGGTCGCGCGACAGCCGCGACAGCGCGGTCGCGCCCACCAGCGGGCGGTTCCAGCGCATCTCGGGCGAGGCCGGCGTGTTCGGCGATGCGCGCTACCTGCGCACCAACTACCAGTTCCAGCAGTACATCCCGATCAACAAGCAGTTCACCTTCGCGTTCAACACCGAGTTCGGCTACGGCAAGGGCCTGGGCAGCCGGCCCTACCCCGTGTTCAAGAACTTCTACGGTGGCGGCCTCGGTTCGGTGCGCGGGTTCGACCAGGGCACTTTGGGCCCGCGTGACGTGACGGGCTCGAGCATCGGCGGTCCGAAGAAACTGACCTTGAACGCAGAGGTGATCACGCCGTTCCCGGGGGCCGGCAACGACCGCAGCTTGCGCATGTTCGGCTTCTTCGACGCGGGCAATGTCTACGGGGAAGACGAGAAGTTCAGCTTCAGCGACATGCGGGCCTCGGTGGGCGTGGGCGTGTCCTGGATTTCGCCGCTCGGCCCCCTGCGCATCGCCGTAGCTCATCCGGTGCGAAAATTCCCCGGCGATAGAATCCAGAAATTGCAATTCCAGATCGGAACCTCTTTCTAATGAAGTACTTGTCCCGCCACCTCCTGGCGATTCTGCTCGGCGCTTTCGCGCTGGGTACGCAGGCGCAGGCCGAGGATTTCCGGGTCGGCTTCGTCAACACGGATCGCATCTTCCGCGAGGCCAACACGGCCAAGACCGCGCAGGCGAAGCTGGAGCAGGAATTCTCCAAGCGCGAGAAGGACCTGAACGACCTGGGCAACACGCTGAAGAACGCGTCCGACAAATTCGAGCGCGAAGCGCCCACGCTTTCCGAGAGCCAGCGCGCGCAGCGGCAAAAGCAGCTGGTCGACCAGGACCGCGATTTCCAGCGCAAGCGCCGCGAATTCCAGGAAGACCTCAACTCCCGCAAGAACGAGGAGTTGCAGCAGGTGCTCGAGCGCGCGAACCGCGTGGTCAAGCAGGTCGCCGAGGCCGAGAAGTACGACGTCGTCCTGCAGGAAGCCGTGTACATCAACCCCAAGCACGACATCACCGACAAGGTGATCAAGGCGCTCAACTCGGCCAAGTAGCCTCCAGTCCCGTGCAGCTTCGCCTTGGCTCCATCGTTGAGGCGCTCGGCGGCGAGTTGCACGGGGACCCGCGGCGCGAGGTCGACGGGCTGGCCCCGCTCGAATCGGCCACGCCGTCGCAGCTGAGCTTCCTCGGCAACGCTCGACTTCTGTCTCTTCTGCCTTCGTCGAAAGCCGGCTGCGTCATCGTCGCACCCGCGCAGTTCGAAGCGGCGCGGGCCCGCGGCGATTGCATTGTCGCGCCGCACCCCTACCTCTATTTTGCGCGGGTGACGCAGCTCTGGAAGCGCCTGTCTTCGCCGCCCGCCGGCCCCGCGATTCATCCCAGCGCCGTGGTCGACCCAGAGGCCGTCGTGCATCCGACCGCGCGTATCGGCGCGCTGTGCGTCGTCGAACGTGGGGTGCACATCGGCCCGGGGACGGTGCTCAAGGCGCGCGTCACGGTGGCCGAAGGCTGCGTCATCGGTGACCGCTGCACACTGCATCCCGGCGCGGTGATCGGCGCCGACGGTTTCGGCTTCGCCCCGAACGCGGGTGTGTGGGAAAAGATCGAACAGCTCGGCGGCGTGCGAATCGGCAACGACGTGGACATCGGCGCCAACACCTGCATCGATCGCGGCGCGCTCGCCGACACCGTCATCGAGGACGGCGTGAAGCTCGACAACCTCATCCAGGTCGGCCATAACGTGCGCATCGGGCGCAACACCGCCATCGCCGGCTGCGCGGGTATCGCGGGCAGCGCGAACATCGGCGCGCACTGCACGATCGGCGGCGCCGCCATGATCCTCGGCCACCTCACGCTCGCCGACGGCGTGAACATCTCCGCGGGTTCCTTCGTTTCCCGCTCCATCCTGAAGCCCGGGCACTACAGCGGCATCTTCCCCATCGACGACAATGCCAGCTGGGAAAAGAATGCCGCGACGCTCAAGCAGCTGCACAAGCTGCGCGATCGCGTCAAGGCCCTGGAGAAGAAGACATGATGGACATCCACGAAATCCTGAAGAAGCTGCCGCACCGATATCCGATCCTGCTCGTGGACCGTGTGCTCGAAGTCGACCCGGGCAAGCGCATCAAGGCGCTGAAGAACGTCACGATCAACGAACCGTTTTTCCTCGGTCACTTCCCGCACCGCCCGGTGATGCCGGGCGTGCTCATGCTCGAGGCGATGGCCCAGACGGCCGCGCTGCTGTCGTTCGCCGCCGAGGGCGCCGCGCCCGACAACAAGTCGGTCATCTATTTCGCCGGCATCGACGGCGCGCGCTTCAAGCGCCCGGTCGAGCCGGGCGACCAGCTGGTGATGGAAGTGACGCTGGAGCGCTCGCGCGCGGGCATCTACAAGTTCAAGGGCGTGGCGCGGGTGGGCGACGACGTCGCCTGCGAGGCCGAGCTCATGTGCACGATGCGCACGGTGGCGTGACGGGGCAGGCGTGGCGCTGATCCATCCCACGGCCGTCGTCGATCCGCAGGCGCGGATCGATGCCTCGGTGGCCATCGGGCCGTACACCGTCATCGGACCGCACGTCACCATCGGCGCCGGCACGACGGTCGGGCCGCACGCGGTCATCGAGGGGCACACCACGATCGGTCGCGACAACAGCATCTTCCAGTTCGCCTCGATCGGTGCGATCCCGCAGGACAAGAAGTACGACGGCGAACCGTGCGAACTGGTGATCGGCGACCGCAACACCATCCGCGAGTTCACCACCTTCAACATCGGCTCGCCCGGCGGCGGCGGCGTCACCCGGATCGGCGACGACAACTGGATCATGGCGTACGTGCACATCGCGCACGACTGCCAGGTCGGCAACCGCACCACGCTCGCCAACAACACCACGCTGGGCGGCCATGTCGAGCTGGGCGACTGGGTGACGGTGGGCGGCCTGAGCGGCATCCACCAATTCGTGAAGGTGGGCCCGCACGCCATGGTCGGGTTCGCCAGCGCGGTGTCGCAGGACGTGCCGCCTTTTATGCTGGTCGACGGCAATCCGCTGGCGGTGCGCGGCATCAACGCGACGGGCCTGAAACGCCGCGACTACGATGCGCCGCGCATCGCCGTCGTGAAGCAGATGCACCGGCTGCTGTATCGCGAGGGCCGCACGCTCGAGCAGGCGCGCACAGCGATCGAGGGGCTGGCAGCTCAGTCGCCCGAGTCCGCGAAGGACGTGGCGTTGATGAGCGCTTTCCTCACGGCCGCCACCCGCGGCATCGCGCGCTGACCATGACGCCACCGCGACTCGCCATGGTCGCCGGCGAGGCGTCCGGCGACCTGCTGGCCGGTCTCTTGCTGCAAGGCTTGCATGCGCGCTGGCCCGGGCTGCGGGCGGCCGGCATCGGCGGTCCGCAGATGCGTGTGCAGGGCTTCGAGAGCTGGTGGCCGCACGAGAAGCTGGCCGTCAGCGGGTACGTGGAAGTGCTGCGCCATTACCGGGAACTCGTCGGCATCCGCAATCGCCTGCGCGAGCGGCTGCTGCAGGAGCCGCCCGATCTTTTCGTCGGCGTCGATGCGCCGGATTTCAACCTCGACCTGGAGGCGGCGTTGAAGCAGCGCGGCATCCGGACCGTGCACTTCGTCTGCCCCTCGATCTGGGCATGGCGCCCCGAGCGCGCGGAGAAACTGCGGGCCAGTGCGGATCACGTGCTGTGCCTTTTCCCCTTCGAGCCCGAATTGCTCGCCTCGCACGGCATCGCGTCGACCTACGTCGGTCACCCGCTGGCCGGCGTGATTCCGATGGAGCCGGACAAGTCTGCGGCACGGCAGGCGCTGGGGATCGGGCCGGCCGAGGAAGTTCTCGCCATCCTTCCGGGCAGCCGCGCGTCAGAGATCGCGCACATGGCGCCGCGATTTTTCGGGGCCGCCGTGCTGTTGCGAAAATCCCGCCCCGGCCTGCGCTTCCTGGTTCCCGCGGCGCCCGGCCGGCGGGACGGCATCGAGAAGGCTGTGCGGGCGTCCAGGCTGGACGGCCAGGTCCGGATCGTGGACGGCCAGTCCCACGCCGTGCTGGCCGCCTGCGACCTCGTGCTGGTGGCGAGCGGCACGGCGACGCTGGAGGCGGCCCTGTTCAAGCGCCCGATGGTCATCGCCTATGCGGTGAACTGGCTCACCCACCGCATCATGCGGCCGCGCCAACTGCAGCCCTGGGTCGGCCTGCCCAACATCCTCTGCGGCGAATTCGTGGTGCCGGAGTTGCTCCAGCACGACGCCAATCCCGACGCGCTTGCTGCGGCGCTGCTCGATTGGCTGCAGTCCCCTGACACAATGGCGGCCGTACAGGAGAAATTCCGGGCGCTGCATCTTGTCTTGCGGCGCGACACCCCGCGACTTGCCAGCGATGCCATCCAAAAAGTTCTCGAAGGCTGAACAGGCCCGCCTCCAATGGGATCCCGTGGGCCTGATGGCCGGCGTCGATGAAGCAGGGCGCGGGCCCCTGGCCGGCCCGGTGGTCGCCGCCGCCGTCATCCTGGACGACAGCAAACGCATCCGCGGCCTGGCCGATTCCAAGGTCCTCACCCCGCTGCAGCGCGACCGTCTCTACGACCAGATCCGCGAGAAGGCCCTGTGCTGCTCCGTCGCGCAGGCCACGGTGGACGAGATCGACACGCTGAACATCCTGCACGCGACGATGCTTGCGATGAAGCGCGCGGTCGAAGGGCTTCGGCTGAAGCCCGCGAAAGTGCTGGTGGACGGCAACCGCCTCCCGACCATCGACGTCCTCGCCGAGGCCGTGATCGGGGGCGACGCCACGGTGCGCTCGATATCCGCCGCGTCCATCCTCGCGAAGGTGCATCGCGACCGCCTGCTGAAAGACCTGCACGAGGAATTTCCGCAGTACGGCTTCGCCTCGCACAAGGGCTACGGCACGCCGGAACACCTGGAAGCGCTGCGCCTGCACGGCGCGTGCCGGCATCACCGCAAGTTCTTCGGTCCTGTCGCCGCGACCTTCATGACGCCGGACGGGCACACCATCGTCCTGGCGGATTCGTGACCACCAGCGGCCCCCAGCTCATCAGTTCTCGCGACAACGCCTGGCTGAAGGACCTGCGGCGCCTTGCGCAGGACGCGGGCGCGTGGCGCAAGCAGCGCCAGGTCTGGCTGGAAGGCGATCACCTCTGCCGGGCGGCGCTCGCTCGGGGCGTGAAGCCCGCCACCGGCGTGTTCACCGAGTCAGCATGGTCCTTGGCGGACGCGTCGCTTGCGTCGGCCGCGCCACGCAACGTCGTCCTGCCTGCTGCGCTCTTCTCCGGCATCAGCGGCCTCGAGTCGCCGGCTTCGATCGGCTTCGTGCTGGCCCTGCCGGATGAACCTGCGCTGGCGCCCATGGCGCCCACTGTCGTGCTCGATCGGGTCCAGGACGCGGGCAACGTCGGGGCGATCCTGCGCTGCGCGTCCGCTTTCGGGTTCACGCAGGTGGTGGCGCTCAAGGGCACGGCGGCGTTGTGGAGCCCGAAGGTCCTGCGCGCGGGCATGGGCGCGCATTTCGGGCTGTCGCTCATCGATGCCGCCGATCCCTCGGTGCTCGACAAGCTTGCAGTGCCCATCCTGACGACGAGTTCCCACCAGGGCGGCCTGCTGCACCAGCAGCAATTGCCATGGCCTTGCGCGTGGGCGTTCGGCCACGAGGGGCAGGGCGTCGGCGATGACGTCGCCTCCCGCGCTTCGGCGGCGGTGCGGATCGTCCAGCCGGGCGGGGAGGAATCCCTGAATGTCGCCACGGCTGCAGCCATTTGCCTGCACGCGAGCGCGGCCGCCGCGCCCGCAAGGTTATAATCAAGGGCTTTCCCGCAAACCCCCCGTACGCCTAGCGCAATCCAGCCACTCCCTGAACAAAGCAAGCAAACAAGAGCCGCTCTTGGTTGCGTTTGGGCGTACCCGTCACCATCACGGAGAACCCAGTGCTTTTGTCTCGACAGGGAACCGCCCCGACCGCCATCCTGGCGCTTGCAGACGGCACGGTCTTTATCGGCAACTCGATCGGAGCCCCCGGCTCCACCACCGGCGAAGTCGTGTTCAACACGGCGATCACCGGTTACCAGGAAATCCTCACCGACCCCAGCTACTGCCAGCAGATCGTGACGCTCACGTATCCGCATATCGGCAACTACGGGGTCAACGAGGAGGACGTCGAAGCCGGCAAGGTCCATGCCGCGGGCCTCATCATCCGCGACCTTCCGCTGGTCGCGTCCAACTTCCGCACCAGCCAGACCCTCAGCGACTATCTGCTCGCGCAGGGCACCGTGGCCATCGCGAACATCGACACGCGCAAGCTGACGCGGCTGCTGCGCAACAAGGGCGCGCAAAACGGTTGCATCACCGCGCTGGCCGCGGGTGAGCAGGCCACGCCCGATGCGATCGCGCGCGCGACGGCCGCGGCGCGCGGCGCGCCGGCCATGAGCGGGCTGGACCTGGCGAAGGTGGTGTCTGTCACCAAGCCCTACGACTGGACACAAAGCGAATGGGTGCTGGGCTCCGGCTACGGGGAGCAGAAGGATGCGAAGTACCACGTCGTCGCGTTCGACTACGGCGTGAAGAAGAACATCCTGCGCATGCTGGCCGAGCGCGGCTGCAAGGTCACGGTGGTGCCGGCGCAGACCCCCGCGTCCGAAGTGAAAAAGCTCAAGCCGGACGGCGTGTTCCTCTCCAACGGCCCGGGCGACCCGGAGCCGTGCGACTACGCCATCGCCGCGACGCGCGAGCTGATCGAGGAAGGCTACCCGACCTTCGGCATCTGCCTGGGCCACCAGATCATGGCGCTCGCTTCGGGCGCCAAGACCTTCAAGATGAAATTCGGCCACCACGGCGCGAACCATCCCGTGAAGGACCTCGACAACGGCCGCGTGAGCATCACCAGCCAGAACCACGGCTTCGCGGTGGACGAGAAGACGCTGCCCGCGAACCTGCGGCCCACGCATGTGAGCCTGTTCGACGGCACGCTGCAGGGCCTTGCCCGCACCGACAAGCCTGCGTTCTGCTTCCAGGGCCACCCGGAAGCCTCGCCCGGCCCGCACGACATCGGCTACCTCTTCGACCGGTTCACCGGGTTGATGGACCAGGCCGGGGAGAAAAAGTAAATGCCCAAACGAACAGACCTCAAGAGCATCCTCATCATCGGCGCCGGCCCCATCGTCATCGGGCAGGCCTGCGAGTTCGACTACTCCGGCGTGCAGGCGTGCAAGGCGCTGCGCGAGGAGGGCTACAAGGTCATCCTGATCAACAGCAACCCGGCGACGATCATGACGGACCCGGCCACCGCCGACGTCACCTACATCGAGCCGATCACCTGGCAGACGGTCGAGAAGATCATCGCCAAGGAAAAGCCCGACGCGATCCTGCCCACGATGGGCGGCCAGACGGCGCTCAACTGCGCGCTCGACCTGTGGCGCCACGGCGTGCTGAACAAGTACAAGGTGGAACTCATCGGCGCCACGCCCGAGGCGATCGACAAGGCGGAAGACCGCCTGAAGTTCAAGGATGCGATGACGCGCATCGGACTGGGTTCCGCGCGCTCGGGCATCGCTCACACGCTCGACGAGGCGTGGGCGGTGCAAAAGACGGTGGGCTTCCCCGTCGTGATCCGCCCGAGCTTCACGCTTGGCGGCACAGGCGGCGGCATCGCCTACAACCCGGAAGAGTTCGAGACGATCTGCAAGCGCGGCATCGAAGCCTCTCCCACCAGCGAACTGCTGATCGAGGAATCGCTCCTCGGGTGGAAAGAGTACGAGATGGAAGTGGTGCGCGACAAGGCGGACAACTGCATCATCATTTGCTCGATCGAGAACCTCGACCCGATGGGCGTGCACACGGGCGACTCGATCACCGTCGCTCCCGCGCAGACGCTGACCGACAAGGAATACCAGATCATGCGCAACGCGTCGCTCGCGGTGCTGCGCGAGATCGGCGTGGACACCGGCGGCTCTAACGTGCAGTTCTCGATCAACCCCAAGGACGGGCGGATGATCGTGATCGAGATGAACCCGCGCGTGTCGCGCTCGTCCGCGCTCGCCTCCAAGGCGACGGGTTTCCCGATCGCGAAGGTCGCGGCCAAGCTGGCCGTCGGCTACACCCTCGACGAATTGCGCAACGACATCACCGGGGGCGCGACGCCCGCGAGCTTCGAGCCGAGCATCGACTACGTCGTGACGAAGATCCCGCGTTTCGCCTTCGAAAAGTTCCCGACGGCCGACTCGCGCCTCACCACGCAGATGAAGTCGGTGGGTGAAGTGATGGCTATGGGCCGCACCTTCCAGGAGTCGTTCCAGAAAGCCCTGCGCGGCCTCGAGGTCGGCGTGGACGGCCTGAACGAAAAGACCCAGGACCGCGAAGTGCTCGAGAAGGAACTCGGCGAGCCGGGCCCGGAGCGCATCTGGTACGTGGGCGACGCCTTCGCGATGGGCCTGTCGGTGGATGAGGTCTACGACCTCACGAAGATCGACAAGTGGTTCCTCGCGCAGATCGAGGAGATCGTGCAGATCGAGCTGGAGCTGGAGAAGACGACGCTCGACGCGATCGACGCACCCACGCTGCGCATGCTCAAGCAGAAGGGCTTCTCGGACCGCCGCCTCGCGAGGCAGTTGAAGACCACCGACAAGGTGATCCGCGACAGGCGCCGGGCGCTGGGCATCCGCCCGGTCTACAAGCGCGTGGACACCTGCGCAGCCGAATTCGCCACGAACACCGCGTACATGTACTCGACCTACGAGGACGAGTGCGAGTCGGAGCCGACGAACAACAAGAAGATCATGGTGCTGGGCGGCGGGCCCAACCGCATCGGCCAGGGCATCGAGTTCGACTATTGCTGCGTTCACGCGGCGCTCGCGATGCGCGAAGACGGCTACGAGACCATCATGGTCAACTGCAACCCCGAGACCGTGTCCACCGACTACGACACCTCGGACCGCCTGTACTTCGAGCCGCTCACGCTGGAAGACGTGCTCGAGATCGTCGACAAGGAAAAACCCTTCGGCGTGATCGTGCAGTACGGCGGCCAGACCCCCTTGAAGCTCGCGCTGGGCCTGGAAGCCGAGGGCGTGCCCATCATCGGCACCTCGCCAGACATGATCGACGCCGCGGAGGACCGCGAGCGTTTCCAGAAGCTGCTGCATGAGTTGAAGCTTCTGCAGCCCGCGAACGCCACGGCGCGTACCGAGCCGGAGGCCCTCGAAAAGGCCGCGGCGCTCGGCTACCCGCTCGTCGTGCGCCCGAGCTACGTGCTCGGCGGCCGCGCGATGGAGATCGTGCACGAGCAGCGCGACCTCGAGCGCTACATGCGCGAGGCCGTGAAAGTCTCCAACGACTCGCCCGTGCTGCTCGACCGCTTCCTCAACGACGCAATCGAGTGCGACGTCGACTGCCTGTCCGACGGGCAGCAGACTTTCATCGGCGGCGTGATGGAACACATCGAGCAGGCCGGCGTGCACTCGGGAGACTCCGCGTGTTCGCTGCCGCCGTACTCGCTGTCGAAGGCCACGATCGACGAGATCAAGCGCCAGACCGCCGAGATGGCGCGTGCCCTCAACGTCGTGGGCCTGATGAACGTGCAGTTCGCGATCCAGGAGCAGGACGGCAAGGACGTCATCTACGTGCTGGAAGTCAATCCGCGCGCCTCGCGCACCGTGCCTTTCGTGAGCAAGGCGACGGGCATCCAGCTCGCGAAGGTCGCCGCACGCTGCATGGTGGGCCAGACCTTGAAGTCGCAAGGCATCACGGCCGAGGTGACGCCGCCTTACTTCAGCGTGAAGGAAGCGGTGTTCCCGTTCGTGAAGTTCCCTGGTGTGGACACCATCCTCGGCCCCGAGATGAAGTCGACGGGCGAGGTGATGGGCGTCGGCAAGACCTTCGGCGAGGCGTTTATCAAGAGCCAGCTCGGCGCGGGCACCAAGCTGCCGCGCCCGACGGATGCCGCCCGCAAGGTGTTCCTCACGGTGAAGAACAGCGACAAGCCGCGCGCGGTCGAAGTCGCCCGGCAACTGGCCGCGCAGGGCTTCGACATCGTCGCGACCAAGGGCACGGCCGCCGCCATCGGCGCCGCGGGCATCGCCTGCGAAACGGTCAACAAGGTGACGGAAGGCCGTCCGCACGTCGTCGACATGATCAAGAACAACGAGATCGTGATGGTGATCAATACGGTGGAAGAACGGCGCAATGCCATCGCGGATTCGCGGGCGATCCGCACGTCGGCGCTGCTGGCGCGCGTCACGACCTTCACGACCATCGCCGGCGCGGAGGCCGCCGTCGAAGGCATGAAGTACATGGACAACCTCGACGTGTACTCGTTGCAGGAACTGCACGCCCAACTGGCATAATCCAGCCATTCCAAGAACAAACCGCCGGTCGGCAACGCTCGGCGGTTTTGCTTTTATCCAACACACTGCACCATGGCCACCATCCCCCTCACCACGCGCGGCTTCGAGAAGCTCAAGGCCGAACTGCACAAGCTCAAGACCGTGGACCGCCCCTGGGTGATCAACGCGATCGCCGAGGCGCGTGCCCAGGGCGATCTCTCGGAAAACGCCGAATACGAAGCCGCAAAGGATCGCCAGGGCTTCATCGAAGGCCGCATCCAGGAGATCGACAGCAAACTGTCGGCCGCCCAGGTCATCGATCCGTCGGCCGTCGATGCGAACGGGAAGGTGGTCTTCGGCGCGACCGTCGACCTCGAGGAAGAGGACACCGGCGAGAAGGTGACCTACCAGATCGTGGGCGAGGACGAGGCCGACCTGAAGCAGGGGCTCATCAACATCTCCAGCCCGATCGCGCGCGCGCTGATCGGCAAGGAGGAGGGCGACACGGCCGAAGTGCAGGCGCCCGGCGGCGTCAAGCGCTACGAGATCGTCGCGGTCCGCTACCTGTGAACCTGCGGGCGCGCGTCCCGGTGTTCGCCGCGGCGCTGTGGTGGGGCTCGCTCACAGCGGTCGGTTTCCTCGTCGTGCCTTTGCTCTTCAACGTGCTTCCCACGCCGGCGATGGCGGGCCAGACCGCCGCGAGGCTTTTCAGCGGCCAGACCTGGCTCAGCATTGCCTGCGGTGTGCTCGTGATGATGGCGTCGCGCCCGCGGGATGGCGAGGCTCGCATGGGTTGGGCTGGCGGGGTGCTGGTGTACGTCTTTGCCGGGGTGCTGCTGGCGCTCCTCGTGGAATTCGCCGTGGCGCCGCGCATCGTGGCGCGGGAGAACCTGGCGCTCTGGCATGGGCTGGGCAGCGCGATGTACCTGGCGCAATGGTTGTGCGCCGGCGTGGCGCTCTGGAAACTGACCTCGCTCAGGTCATCCGGCCCTTCTTGATCGATTTCTGCTTGGGCGGCTTGGCGCGCTTCACCTGCCCGCCGGGCGTGAGGCGCTGGTTGCCCAGCACGCGCAAGGTCTTGACTTCCGGCCGCTGGCCGCCCCGCGAGCTGTACTTCAGCACCTTGAAGTCCTTGGGCGCGGCCTTGCGGTCCTCGTCCACGGGCTTGACCTTTTCCGGCTTGGGG
Organism: Caenimonas aquaedulcis; assembly: GCF_015831345.1. Taxonomy (NCBI): domain Bacteria; kingdom Pseudomonadati; phylum Pseudomonadota; class Betaproteobacteria; order Burkholderiales; family Comamonadaceae; genus Caenimonas; species Caenimonas aquaedulcis. Next base: position 383,033 of record NZ_JADWYS010000001.1, read on the forward strand.
CGCCACAGCACCAGGAGCTTGCCGATGTGCTGGATGGGGGCCGCATTGAGGCTGTCGGCGAGTTCCAGGTAGACCGCCTCGCGTGCCGCCCGGTCGTCGCCCTGCACGCGGATCTTGATGAGCCCGTGGGCGTTCAGGGCGGCGTCCGCCTCTTTCTTGACGGCGGGGGTGAGTCCGTCGTTGCCGATCATCACGACGGGGTCGAGATGGTGGGCGTCGGCGCGGTGCGCCTTGCGTTCGGCGATGGTGAGTTGTATGGCGGGCATGAACGTATTATCCGAGAACGGCAATGAAGAAATCCAAGAGCAAGAAGGTCAATCGCGCGTGGCTGAACGACCACATGAACGACCCGTACGTGAAGATGGCCCAGAAAGAGGGCTATCGCGCGCGCGCGGCGTTCAAGCTCAAGGAGATCGACGAGACGCTCGGGCTGGTCAAGCCCGGGCACCTCGTCGTGGATCTGGGCTCCACGCCCGGGGCGTGGAGCCAGTACCTGCGCCGAAAGATGGCGCCGGAGGGCGCGGCCTCCGGGCAGCTCAACGGCACGATCGTCGCGCTGGACATCCTGCCCATGGAGCCCGTGGAAGGCGTCACTTTCCTGCAGGGCGACTTTCGTGAACCCGAGGTGCTCGCCCGCCTGGTCGATGCCGTGGGGGGCCGGAAGGCAGACATCGTCGTGTCCGACATGGCGCCCAACCTGTCGGGCATCGAGTCGGCGGATTCTGCTCGAATTGCCCACCTCGTCGAACTTGCGATCGAATTCGCGGTCAACCACATGAAGCCCGAGGGAACGCTGGTCACCAAGGTCTTTCACGGCAGCGGCTACAGCCAGCTCGTCAAGCTCTTCAAGGAAACCTTCCGCACCGTCAAGCCGATGAAGCCAAAGGCGTCGCGGGACCGGTCCTCCGAGACCTTTCTCGTGGGGATCGGTTTGAAGCCGGGCGTCAAGGCCCCTGGGGCGACGAATCCGTGAATTGCCCCTGAAATCGCCCTGCAGGCTATAGGCCGCGTAGCGAAAATACATCATTGCCCAGCTTGAAACCCCTAGAATGGGCAGCAAGTACGCCGGACGGCCCTTGGGGCGCCCGCCAACATCTCCGGAGACGCAGTGAACAATCAGTGGTTTTCCAAAATTGCCGTGTGGCTGGTCATCGCCCTCGTGCTCTTTACCGTATTCAAGCAGTTCGACACGCGCGGCGCCGCCGGCGCAACCGTCATGGGCTACTCGGACTTCCTCGAAGAGGTCCGCGGCAAGCGGATCAAGAACGCCATCATCCAGGAAGGCCAGGGCGGTACCGAGATCGTCGCGATCACCACCGATGACCGCAAGATCCGCACGACGGCCACCTACCTCGATCGCGGCCTCGTCGGCGACCTGATCAACAACAACGTCAAGTTCGACGTCAAGCCGCGCGAGGAGGGCTCGCTCCTCATGACGCTCCTGGTCAGCTGGGGACCGATGCTGCTGCTGATAGGCGTATGGATCTACTTCATGCGGCAGATGCAGGGAGGCGGCAAGGGCGGCGCCTTCAGCTTCGGCAAGAGCAAGGCGCGCATGCTCGACGAGAACAACAACACCGTCACCTTCGCCGACGTCGCCGGTTGCGACGAGGCGAAGGAAGAAGTGAAGGAAGTTGTCGACTTCCTGAAGGACCCGCAGAAATTCCAGAAGCTCGGCGGACGCATCCCGCGCGGCCTGCTGCTGGTCGGGCCTCCCGGCACCGGCAAGACGCTGCTCGCCAAGAGCATCGCCGGCGAAGCGAAAGTGCCTTTCTTCTCGATCTCCGGTTCGGACTTCGTCGAGATGTTCGTCGGCGTGGGCGCGGCCCGCGTGCGCGACATGTTCGAGAACGCCAAGAAGAACGCGCCCTGCATCATCTTCATCGATGAAATCGACGCCGTGGGCCGCCAGCGTGGCGCGGGCCTGGGCGGCGGCAACGACGAGCGCGAGCAGACCCTGAACCAGATGCTGGTCGAGATGGATGGCTTCGAGACCAACCTCGGCGTGATCGTCGTGGCCGCGACCAACCGCCCGGACATCCTGGACGCCGCCTTGCTTCGACCCGGCCGCTTCGACCGCCAGGTCTACGTGCAGCTGCCGGACATCCGCGGCCGCGAACAGATCCTGAACGTCCACATGCGCAAGATCCCGATCGGCCAGGACGTCAACGCGAGCATCATCGCGCGCGGCACGCCGGGCATGTCGGGCGCCGACCTTGCCAACCTCTGCAACGAAGCCGCCCTGATGGCCGCGCGCCGCAATGCGCGCGTGGTGGAGATGCAGGACTTCGAGAAGGCCAAGGACAAGATCTTCATGGGCCCGGAGCGCAAGAGCGCCGTGATGGACGCCGAAGACCTGAAGACGACGGCCTATCACGAGGCCGGCCATGCGATCGTCATGCTGAACCTGCCCAAGCACGACCCGCTGCACAAGGTGACGATCATGCCGCGCGGCCGCGCCCTCGGCGTGACCTTCTACCTGCCCGAGAAGGACAGGCACACGCAGGACAAGGAATACATGCTCGCGAACATCGCGAGCCTCTTTGGCGGCCGCATTGCCGAGGAAGTGTTCATGAACCAGATGACGACCGGCGCGAGCAACGACTTCGAGCGCGCCACCGCCATCGCCCGCGACATGGTCATGCGCTACGGTATGTCGGACCTGATGGGCCCGATGGTCTACGCCGACAACGAAGGCGAGGTGTTCCTGGGCCGCTCGGTCACCAAGACGACCAACATCAGCGAAGCGACGATGCAGAAGGTCGACTCCGAAGTGCGCCGCATCATCGACGAGCAGTACGCCATGGCGCGCCGCATCATCGAGAGCCAGCGCGACAAGGTCGAGGCGATCACCAAGGCCCTGCTCGAATGGGAAACCATCGGCCGGGAACAGCTGGACGACATCATGGCCGGCAAGGATCCGCGTCCGCCCAAGGACTGGACGCCCCGTTCGCCTTCGTCGGGCAATGGCGGTTCCGGCGGGTCCGCCGTTGCTGCCGACCCGGCGCCGAACGCCGCGTAACGATGGCGGAAAGCATCAGGAAGTAAACGAAAGGGGCCCATGCGGCCCCTTCGTACTTTTGTACTGCACAATCGCGCGCATGCACTGGCAGACCACGCGTTTTTGCATCGATCTTTCACGCCCGAAGGTGATGGGCATCGTCAACGTGACGCCGGATTCGTTTTCCGACGGCGGCCATTTCGCCAGCACGAGCGCGGCGCTCGCCCACTGCGAAAAGCTGCTGGTGGACGGCGCGCACATCCTGGATATCGGCGGCGAATCGAGCCGCCCTGGCACGCCGCCGGTGCCGCTGGATGAAGAGCTGGCGCGCGTCCTGCCGGTCCTGCGCGAGGCGGTGACGCTCGGCGTTCCGGTCTCCGTCGACACCTACAAGCCCGAAGTCATGCGCGAAGCGCTGGCCCTGGGCGTGGACATCATCAACGACATCTGGGGCATGCGGCAGCCCGGTGCCATCGACGCGGTTGCGGGCCATGCGAACTGCGGGGTCTGCGTGATGCACATGCACGGCGAGCCCCGAACCATGCACCGCTCGCCCATGGAAGGCGATGCGGTGCCGCAGGTGCACGCTTTCCTGCAGGAGGCGACGTCCCGACTTCGCGCGGCAGGCGTCGCCGCCGACCGCATCGCCTGGGATCCGGGCATCGGCTTCGGCAAGACGATCGATCAGAACTTCGCCTTGCTCGCGCGGCAGGAAGAGCTGCTGGTGGACGGCTATCCCTTGCTCGCGGGCTGGTCGAGGAAGTCGTCGCTCGGCACGGTAACAGGCTTGCCTGTGAACGAGCGCCTCGCGCCCAGCCTCGCGGCCGCGCTCCTCGCGGTGGAGCGCGGCGCGCACGTGGTGCGCGTCCACGATGTGCGCGAGACCTTGGCTGTGATCGAGGTCCGGCAGGCCGTGCTCGCGGCCCAAAACGAAGCACAATCCACCCCATGAGCAGAACGTATTTCGGCACCGACGGCATCCGCGGCACGGTTGGCCAGCCCCCCATTACCCCCGACTTCGTGTTACGCCTCGCCCATGCGGTGGGGCGCGTGCTGAAGCAGAAACAGCAACGCCCCACCGTCCTCATCGGCAAGGACACGCGCATCTCCGGCTACATGCTGGAAAGCGCGCTGGAGTCGGGTTTCAACTCCGCCGGCGTCGACGTCGTGCTGCTGGGGCCGCTGCCGACGCCCGGCGTCGCCTACCTCACGCGTGCGCAGCGCGCGAGCCTCGGCGTAGTCATCAGCGCAAGTCACAACGCGTTTCCCGACAACGGCATCAAGTTCTTCAGCGCGCAGGGCACCAAGCTGCCGGACGAATGGGAGTCCGCTGTCGAGGCGGCCCTCGAGGAACCGCCGGTCTGGGCGGACTCGGCATCTCTGGGGAAGGCCCGGCGCCTGGACGACGCGGCCGGCCGTTACATCGAATTTTGCAAAAGCACATTCGCGAACGACCTGAGCCTGCGCGGCATGACGATCGTCGTGGACGCCGCCCATGGCGCGGCCTACCAGATCGCGCCCAAGGTGTTCCATGAACTGGGCGCCGAGGTGATCAGCATCGGCTGCTCTCCGGACGGCCTGAACATCAACGACCACGTCGGCGCGACGCACCCGGAGGCGCTGGTGCAGGCCGTGAAGTCGCACAAGGCGGACATCGGCATCGCGCTCGACGGCGACGCGGACCGGCTGCAGATCGTCGACGCGAACGGGCGCCTCTACAACGGCGACGAGCTGCTCTACCTGATGGCGATGGACCGCATCGCGCGCGGCGAAAAAGTGCCGGGCGTGGTGGGCACCCTCATGACCAACATGGCCGTGGAAGTGGCCTTGAAGGGGCAGGGGATCGAGTTCGTGCGCGCGAAGGTCGGCGACCGTTACGTGCTCGAAGAACTGGACAAGCGCGGCTGGATCCTGGGCGGCGAGGGCTCGGGCCACCTGCTCGCGCTCGACAAGCACACCACCGGCGACGGCCTGGTGAGCGCACTGCAGGTGTTGATGACCAGCGTGCGCAGCGGCAAGTCGCTCGCGCAGCTGCTCGAGGACGTCACGCTCTTCCCGCAGACCCTGATCAATGTGCGCCTGCAGCCGGGGCAGGACTGGAAGAAGGGCGAATCGCTGCCGCGCGAAACGCGCGCCGTGGAGTCGGAGCTGGGCGACCACGGTCGCGTACTGATTCGGGCCAGCGGAACGGAACCCGTCGTGCGCGTGATGGTGGAAGCGCGCGATGCGGCACTCGCAAAGGCATCGGCCGAGCGCCTGGCCAAGGCCATCCGGGCCGGGTGACCCCGCCATCGCCGCAGCGCGGCGATGTATGCCCGTACAGGGTTGCGAACCGCGCATGGCCGCCCGTCGCACCGAAGCGACACGCCGTCGGCGAAATGCTGGAGGGAAACGCACGCAACGTCTACATTGAACTCATGCGTGCCGCCATCCTCACTCCTCTTCGGGCACCGCTGGCGGCGGTGGTGCTCGCTTGCCCGTTCACCGCGAACGCCCAGGCTTTCGCGGCCGATTACAGCATCCATCCCGCGCTCGTGAAGAGCGAGTCGTTTTCCGGCGCGGGCCTGTCGCTGAACGCAGGGTTGAACTGGTATGCGCAGGTCGCGGTAGGGCGCGGCGCGCAGTACAGCCCGGTGACTTCGGGACCGGGCTCGGCCGATGCGCTCAGCATCGCGGGAGGCTACCGCTGGGACAACGGGCAATCGTTGTCGTTGCAGCTCACCGGCGGACGGGGCGCCGACCGCCTGGGCCTCTCCCTGAGCTACGACTGGCCGCGCTATTTCGTGCGCCTGTCGTACGACTCCAAATTCATGCTGACGCCCGCCGAGACCCTGCGTTTCTCGGCCGGTATGAAGTTCTGAGCGTTGCCGCCAGGTGATGCGCGTCGGATCAGCTCGCACCCTCTAGCGAGAGCGGCCAGGCCGTCTTCTGCCAAGCGAGAACCTCCTCGCGCAGCAGGTGGGCGGATTGCGGATATTCTGCCGACCATCCGGGCCGGACGGTAACGACGAATTGATCGCCCCGGTGGGCCAGCTCGAGGCCCTCCGTGTCGGGCGTGCGCCTTGCGTGGCAAAGGATCACCGCCAGGCGCAGGCACACCAATTGGTGCACGAACGACTCATCGTCCAGCTCGCCCTCCAGTTTGCGCAGCTTTCCGCGATGGCCGAAGACCAGCCGTGCCAGGCGATGCAGCTCTGGCTGCGCAAATCCTGCCGCGTCGCAGTTGTCGAGGATATACGCGCCGTGCTTGTGGCCGTCGCTGTGGGAGATCGCGCTCCCAATCTCGTGTAATTGCGCGGCCCAGCCGAGGGTGCGCTGGTGAGCTTCCAGGTCGTTGCCATCGTCCGATGCTTGCAGTTGCGCGAAGAGCATCCGGGCCACGGCGGACACTCGTTCCGACTGCGCCGCATCGGTGCGAAATGTCGAAGCCAGCCGCTGTACCGTCGCGGAACGGACATCGGTTTCACCCTGCTCGCGATCGAGCAGGTCGTAGAGCAGCCCGTGGCGCAGCGCGCCTTCGGCTGCGCGCATCTCGTCGATCTCAAGCAGGTCGAAGACGGCGCGCAGCACGCTGACACCACCTCCGATCACCGGTCGCCGGTCTTCCTTGAGTCCGTCCAGCCGCACGCGATCCGCGTTGCGGGCCGCGAGCAACTCGGCATGCAGCCAATCCAGGCCTTCACGGGTCACGAGGCCGGGCGGCGCCCCGTGCTGCACGAGGACGTCCGCCACGGCACCTATGGTGCCGGACGACCCGTATGCGACGTCCCAGCGGTTCCGCGAATAGTCGCCCAGCGCCTCGTCGAGCACCGCCTTGGCTGCGATTTCAGCTGCCTGGAACGCTGCTTCGCTGAATTGTCCGTGCGGGAAATAGCGCATCGACCACGCCACGCTGCCCACGCGGTAGCTTTCGGTGACCTGCGCGTCGAACCGGCAGCCGAGGATGAGTTCGGTCGAACGACCGCCGATGTCCACGACCAGCCGGCGCTCATCCGATTGGGGCAGCAGGTGGGCGACGCCCTGGTAGATCAGGCGGGCCTCCTCGCGGCCGGAGATGACGTCGATCGGAAAGCCCAGCGCCTTGTTCGCCTGCGCGAGGAACACGTCGCGATTGCGCGCCTCCCTTAACGTCTGGGTCGCCACGGCACGCACGTGCGCTCTCCTGAAGCCGGCCAGCCGCTCGCCGAAACGCGACAGGCACTCCCAGCCGCGCTGCATCGCCTCCGGGGTCAGGTTGCGCGACTCGTCGAGCCCGCCGCCCTGGCGCACGGTTTCCTTGAGGTATTCGACGCGCTGGACCTGCCCGTGGTTGAAGCGACCGATCTCGAGCCTGAAGCTGTTGGACCCGAGATCGACGGCGGCGACGAGTGTTCCGTTTTGCATGTCGGGCCAGCATAGCGCAGCGTCCGGTGCTGCGGGCGGGCGGCGCCCGAGATGTCGCGTGTCATGCCACTGTCACATAGCCTTCATACAGTCGCTGCAACACAGTTTTCCAACCCCAGAGGTGAACCTCATGCAAAAGAACCTTCGCTTCCTCCTCGCGGGCACCGCCGTGCTGGCCTTTTCGGGCGCCGCCCTGGCCCAGGACGTGACCGGCGCGGGCGCGACCTTCCCGGCTCCCCTGTACGCCAAGTGGGCCTCCGACTACAACAAGGCGACCGGCGTGAAGATCAACTACCAATCCGTCGGCTCCGGCGCGGGCATCAAGCAGATCGACGCGAAGACGGTGGCTTTCGGTGCGTCCGACATGCCGCTGAAGGATGAGGACCTGGCCAAGAAGGGCCAGATGCAGTTTCCCGTCGTGATCGGCGGCGTCGTGCCGGTGGTGAACATCAAGGGCATCGCGCCCGGCCAGCTCAAGCTCGACGGCCAGGTGCTCGGCGACATCTACCTGGGCAAGATCACCAAGTGGAACGACCCCGCGATCAAGGCGCTGAACGGCTCCGTGTCCCTGCCGGACGCCGCCATCGCGGTGGTGCGCCGCGCCGACGGCTCGGGCACCAGCTTCATCTTCACCAACTACCTGTCCAAGGTGAACCCCGAGTGGAAGTCCAAGGTGGGAGAGGGCACGGCCGTCAACTGGCCGGCCGGCGCGGGCGGCAAGGGCAACGAGGGCGTGGCCGCGTTCGTCGGGCGCCTGCCCAATTCGATCGGGTACGTCGAATACGCGTACGTCAAGCAGAACAAGATGACCTACACGCTGCTCAAGAACCGCGACGGCAACTTCGTGCCGCCGAGCGACACCGCCTTCAAGGCCGCGGCCGCCGGCGCCGACTGGGCGAAGACTTTCTACCAGATCACCACCGACCAGCCGGGCAAGGACGCCTGGCCGCTGACCAACCCGACGTACATCATCATGTACAAGTCGCAGGACAAGCCGGCCGAAGCCGCCGCGACGCTGAAGTTCTTCGAATGGGCATTCAAGAACGGAGACAAGACCGCCGACGAACTGGACTACGTGCCGATGCCGGATGCGGTCAAGGCGAAGGTCGAAAAGGCCTGGGGCGACATCAAGGACGCAGGCGGCAAACCCGTTTACGCCGCCAAGTAGGGAGGCATCCTGTCCTCTACACTCCCGGCCCATGAGGCCACACTGGAACTCTCCCGCGCCGTCCCCGGGCGGCGCGAGCGCGGCATGACACCGCCATCGCCCGTGTCCCGCCGCTTCGCCGCCATGGCCGACCGCCTGTTCGGGTGGGCGGCCAGGGGCGCGGCGCTCCTGACGCTGGGCTTGCTGCTGGGCATCCTCGTCGCGCTGGTGGTGGGGGCCTGGCCCGCGATCCACAAGTACGGACTGGGTTTCCTCTCGTCCAGCGTGTGGGACCCGGTGGGCGAGGAATTCGGCGGGCTGGTGATGATCTACGGCACCGTCGCCACCTCGTTGATCGCCCTGGTGATCGCGGTGCCGGTGAGCTTCGGCATCGCGCTTTTCCTCACGGAGTTGTCGCCGGCATGGCTGAAACGCCCGCTCGGCACCGCGATCGAACTGCTCGCGGCCGTGCCTTCCATCGTGTACGGCATGTGGGGCCTGCTGGTGTTCGGCCCGATCCTCTCGACCTACGTGCAGCAGCCGCTGCAGTCGCTCTTCGCGGGCGTGCCTTACCTCGGCGCGCTGGTGTCCGGTCCTCCGGTGGGCATCGGGATCCTGTCCGCGGGAATCATCCTCGCCATCATGATCATCCCGTTCATCGCGTCGGTGATGCGCGACGTGTTCGACGTGACGCCGCCGATGCTCAAGGAGTCCGCATACGCGCTGGGCTCGACGACCTGGGAGGTCGTCTCCCGCGTGGTGCTCCCCTACACCAAGGCGGGCGTCGTGGGGGGCATCATGCTGGGGCTGGGCCGCGCGCTCGGCGAAACCATGGCCGTCACCTTCGTGATCGGCAACTTCAACCAGCTCGATTCGCTCTCCCTCTTCCAGGCGGCCAACAGCATCACCTCCGCGCTGGCCAACGAATTCGCGGAAGCCGCCTCCGGGCTGCACCAGGCGGCGCTGATCTACCTCGGCCTCGTGCTGTTCTTCATCACCTTCGTCGTGCTGACGTTCTCCAAGCTGCTGCTGGCGCGCATGCGCAAGGGCGAAGGGGCGAAATCGTGAAGGGAACAGGCGCGCACCTCCTGCAGGCGGCCGACCGGGCGACGGAACGCGAGCGCGTGTACGCGCGCCGCAAGCGGGTGAACCAGGTTGCGCTGACGCTGTCGCTGCTGGCGATGGCCTTCGGCGTGTTCTGGCTGGTGTGGATCCTGTGGGAAACGGTGCGCCTGGGTGTCGGCGGCCTGGCCTGGGCCACGTTCTCGCAGATGACGCCGCCGCCCAACGAGGCGGGCGGCCTCGCCAACGCATTGTGGGGATCGCTCGTGATGGTGACGCTTGCCACCTTCGTCGGCACGCCCATCGGCATCATGGCGGGCATCTATCTGGCCGAATACGACGTGAAGGGCTGGCTGGGGTCGCTGACGCGCTTCGTCAACGACATCCTCCTGTCGGCGCCGTCCATCGTGATCGGCCTTTTCGTGTATGCGGTCGTGGTCGCGCGCTACAAGACCTTTTCCGGCTGGGCCGGGATTCTCGCGCTCGCGCTGATCGTGATCCCGGTGGTGATCCGCACGACGGAGAACATGCTGATGCTCGTGCCGTCGGGCCTGCGCGAAGCGGCGTATGCGCTGGGTGCGCCGAAGTGGAAGGTCATCCTCGGGATCACCCTGCGCGCGGCGCGCGCGGGGGTCGTCACCGGCGTGCTACTCGCGGTGGCGCGCATCTCCGGGGAGACGGCGCCGCTTCTCTTCACCGCGCTCAACAACCAGTTCTGGACGACGGACCTGTCGCAGCCGATGTCCAGCCTGCCCGTGACCATCTTCAAATTCGCGATGAGCCCCTACGAGAACTGGCAGCAGCTGGCCTGGGCGGGGGTCTTCATCATCACGCTGGCCGTGCTGGGGCTGAACATCGTCGCCCGCCTGGTCACGCGCAACAGGACCTGACATGCCAAGCACCACCCTCACCGCCGGCGACACCGCCTCCAAGATCTCGGTCAAGGACCTGAACTTCTACTACGGCAAGTTCCACGCCCTGAAGGGCATCAACCTGGAAATCCCGGAAAAGAAGGTCACGGCCTTCATCGGGCCGTCGGGCTGCGGCAAGTCCACGTTGCTGCGCACCTTCAACCGCATGTTCGAGCTCTATCCCGAGCAGCGCGCGGAAGGCGAGATCGTGCTGGACGGCGAGAACCTGCTCACCTCGAAGCAGGACGTCGCCTTGCTGCGCGCGAAGATCGGCATGGTGTTCCAGAAGCCCACGCCGTTCCCGATGTCGATCTACGACAACATTGCCTTCGGCGTGCGCCTCTTCGAAAATCTGGGCGCCACCGACATGGACGAACGCGTCGAGTGGGCGTTGCGCAAGGCCGCGCTGTGGGGCGAGGTGCGCGACAAGCTGGGGCAGAGCGGCTCGGGCCTGTCCGGCGGCCAGCAGCAGCGCCTGTGCATCGCGCGCGGCATCGCGATCAAGCCCGAGGTGCTGCTGCTCGACGAGCCGTGCTCGGCGCTCGACCCGATCTCCACCGCGAAGATCGAGGAGCTGATCGCCGAGCTGAAGGCCGACTACACCGTGGTGATCGTCACGCACAACATGCAGCAGGCCGCGCGCTGCAGCGACTACACGGCATACATGTACCTCGGCGACCTCGTGGAAGTGGGCGAGACGGAGCAGATCTTCTTCAAGCCCAAGCGCAAAGAGACGGAAGACTACATTACCGGCCGCTTCGGCTAGGCAGGGGAAGACGACATGGCTGACAAGCATCTCTCTACGCAATTCGACAGCGAACTCAACGCGGTGTCCTCGCGCGTCATGGAACTCGGCGGGCTGGTCGAATCGCAGCTGCGGCACGCGATGTACGCGCTGTCGCAATTCAGCTCCGAGTCGGCGCAGAAGGTGATCGAGATCGAGACCACGGTCAACGCGATGGAAGTCGACATCGACCGCGAGGTGTCCTCCATCATCGGCCGCCGCCAACCCACGGCGCGCGACCTGCGCCTGCTCATGGCGATTTCCAAAACCACGGCGAACCTCGAACGCGTCGGTGACGAGGCACAGAAGATCGCCCGCATGGTGCTGTCGATCGTCGAGAAGAGCGGCACGGTGCGCGCCTTGCCGTCGTCCGAACTGCGCGTGGCCGCCGATCTCGCTTCCGGCCTGCTGCGCAAGGCGCTCGATGCGTTCGCGCGGCTCGACACGACCACCGCCGTCGCGATCCTGAAGGAAGACGACCTGATCGACCGCGAGTTCGACGGCTTCGTTCGAAAGCTCATCACCTACATGATGGAAGACCCGCGCACGATCTCGGCGAGCCTGGACCTGCTGTTCCTCGCGAAGGCGATCGAACGGATCGGCGACCACGCGAAGAACATCGCCGAGTTCATCATCTATATCGTCAAAGGGGCGGACGTCCGCCATACTTCGATGGAAGAGATCGAGTCCGCAGTCAAATGAAGCAAGTACCGCGCGTCCTGATCGTCGAAGACGAACCCGCGATCGCCGAGCTGGTCGCGGTGAACCTGCGCCACAACGGCTTCCAGCCCGTGTGGGCCGAGGACGGCATTGCCGCGCAGCGGGAAATCGACTCCGTGCTGCCGGATGTGATCCTGCTCGACTGGATGCTCCCCGGCCAGAGCGGGCTGGCGCTCGCGCGCAAGTGGCGCGCGGATGCGCGGGCCCGCGCCGTGCCCATCCTCATGCTCACCGCGCGCGGCGACGAGCCCGACAAGGTCGCGGGCCTGGATGCGGGCGCGGACGACTACATCAGCAAGCCGTTCTCCACGCAGGAGCTGCTCGCGCGCATCCGGGCCGTGCTGCGCCGCCGCGCACCGGAACACGCGGGCGACATCGTGGCGATCGCCGGGCTCGCGCTCGATGCCTCCACGCACCGTGTCACGTGGAAGGACAAGCCCGTCAAGGTCGGCCCGACGGAATTCAAGTTGCTGCAATACCTGATGAAGCACCCGGAGCGTGTCCACAGCCGCTCGCAGCTGCTCGACAAGGTGTGGGGCGACCACGTCTTCATCGAGGAGCGTACGGTCGACGTGCACGTGAAGCGCCTGCGCGAAGCCCTGGGCCCCGCGGGCGCCCTGATCGAAACCGTGCGCGGAGCGGGCTACCGCATCAGCGGGCAGATCCCGGTGGGCTCGGCGGCCTGACAAGTCATGGCGCCGGATTCATCAACGGCCCGCACAATCCCATCATGTTCTGGCGCCTCTTCGCCTTCCTCGCATGCCAGGTCGCCGGCGTCGCCCTGGGAGGGTTCGCGGGCGCCGAAACGGGCGCCGCGGCAGGCGCCGTCGCGGGTGGGCTGGGCTGGTTCATTTTCGACGGCTCCCGCGGTGCCCGGATGGTGCGCTGGCTGCGCGCGGGCTCGCCGGAGCCTGCGCCTGCCATGGGTGGGCTCTGGGGCGAAGCGGCGGACCGCACACGGCGCGCATTGCGCGCGCGCGACCACCAGGTCGTCGAGGCGCAGGAGCGGTTGCAGGACTTCCTTGCCGCGATCCAGGCTTCGCCCAATGGCGTCGTGCTGCTCGATGCCGACGGCCGCATCGAATGGAGCAACCAGACCGCGGCGCATCACCTGGGCATCGATCCGCAGCGCGACCTGCTACAGTTGATCGGCAACCTGCTGCGCGACCCCGGGTTCGCTGCCTACCAGGCCGGCTCCGACCTGACGCAGGAGATCGTGATCCAGGGGCGGGACAGCTCGCCGTCGCGGCCGATGCGCGTGTCCGTGCAGCTGCATCCCTACGGCCGCGGGCGGCGCCTGCTGCTGACGCGCGACATCACGGGCATCGAGCAGGCCGAGGCCATGCGGCGCGACTTCGTCGCGAACGTGTCGCACGAGATCCGGACGCCGCTCACGGTGCTCGGCGGATTCATCGAGACCCTGCAGACCCTGCCGCTCGGCGAGGAGGACCGTGCGCGCTACCTCGCGCTCATGTCGCAGCAGGCGCAGCGCATGCAGACCCTCGTGAGCGACCTGCTGACCCTGTCGCGGCTGGAAGGCAGCCCGCCGCCGCGCGCCGCGGAGTGGACACCGATGGCGACGCTGATGGTGCAGTGCGAAGAGGACGCGAGAGCGCTCGCGGCGATGCAAGCCAAGGACCTGCACATCGAGTTCGGACCGCCGCCGGCCCTGGAAATTTCGGGCGAACCCCACGAGTTGCTGAGCGCCATGTCCAACCTCGTCGGCAACGCGGTGCGCTACACGCTCGACGGCGGTTCGGTGCACGTGCAATGGCGAGACCTGCCCGACGGACGGGGAGAGATTTCGGTGCGTGACTCCGGCGTGGGCATCGCACCCGAACACATCTCGCGGCTGACCGAACGCTTCTACCGCGTCGACCGCAGCCGTTCGCGCGAGACGGGCGGCACGGGCCTGGGTCTTGCGATCGTCAAGCACGTGGTGCAACGGCACGGCGCGGAACTGCGCATCGACAGCACGCCGGGCGTCGGCTCGACGTTTGCGATCGTGCTGCCCGCCGGACGGCTCAGGCCGGCTTCTGCAACGGCGGGTACGAACGCACGGCCCGCCACAGAATCAGCGGCAGGACGATAGCCAGCAGCACCAGCGCGACGGTGCTCATGATCCAGAAGGCCGCCGGCGAATTCAGCGCGGGCCACGGGCCGATGCCTCGGTAGGCGAGGAGGTAGCCGCCCGTCAAACCCGCTCCCCAGAGGAGCACGCAATACGCGACCAGCGGCGCCACCGCGACGCGGTAGCAACGCAGGATGAAGATGCACACGGCCTGCGTGGCGTCGGCGACCTGGTAGAGCGCGAGCCAGGCGAGCAGCGAGGCCGCGAGAGTGACGACTTCGGGGTTGGACGTGTAGATGGCCGCGACCTGCTCGCGGGTGACCCACAGCGCGATGGACAGGAAGAGGGCGGTGAGGATCGCAAGCTTCAGGCCCGCGCGGATCGCGCCTCGCGCTTTCTTCGCGTCGTTGCCGCCCAGCCAGTAGCTCACGCGCGCGCTCGTGGCGATCGCGATCGACAGCGGGATCATGTAGATCACCGCGGCGAGGTTCGTCACGACCTGGTGCGCGGCGGAAGCGAGCGTGCCCTGGCGCGCGATGAAGAGCGCCATCAGGGTGAAGGAGGTCACTTCCACCATGACGGCGAGCCCTGCGGGGATGCCGAGGCGAAAGAGCCGCCCGATGGCCGGCCAGTCGGGCGGCTCGAGGCGCGACCAGAGCGCGTAGGGCTTATACAGCGACTGCGTGCGCAGCAGCACCAGAGCGCCGGCCAGCAGCAGGTAATTGACGACCACCGTCGCCCACGCGCAGCCGACGGCGCCGTGCGCGTCCAGCCCGAAGCCCCCGAAGGTGAACCAGATCGACAGCGGGATCTTCAGCGCCAGCGACAGCGCCTGCAGCCAGGTGACGAGCAGCGGCTTGTGCAGGCTCTGGTTGAGCGTGCCGTACATGCGAAAGAGGAGCGCGGCCGGAAGGGCGAGCGCCAGCGCGGACAGGTAGGCCTTGACGTCGGCCTGCAGCGATTCGGGCACATCCGTCCAGTACAGGAGCGGGCCGGAGAACACGAGCACCACGAAGCCGACGACCGTGATGATCGCGGCGAGGTAGAGCGACTGCCGGACTGCGCGCCCGAGGTGCGCCGGCCGGTCCGCGCCATGCAGTTCGGACCATTCGGGCAGCAAGACCTGCAGCACGCCCACGAGCGCGACGAACACGCTGATGTAGACCGCCGAGCCGACCGACAGCGCGGCCAGCGCCTGCTGCGAAAAGCGTCCGGCGACGATGGTGTCGGTCACGCCGAAGGCCATGACCGCGAGTTGCCCGACAAGCACGGGCGTCGCTTGCCGCAGGATGTGGCGCAGCTCCGTCACGGGCGGGTCGCGCGGCGAAACAGCAGCACGTTGTCGTTGGCGTCTGCGGGACGCCGCACGCTGGAAACCAGTTGCCACGCACGCATGTCGAGGGCGACGGGCATCGCGGGTTGCACGTCGGCCGCGGCCAGGAGCCAGGGGCACGCCGGCGCGCGCGCGGCGACGCGCAGGTCCATGCCGCCGTGGAAGCGGAAGGCGGCGAGCTGGCCGCGGCTCAAGCCGAAGGTCTCTACGCAGCCCGGACGCTCCATCAGCCGCGAAACGCCGCGAACCACGGGACCGTAGCTGCGCGCGTAGTCGAGCACCGGGATCCACAGCGTCATGAGCAGCAGCCAGCACAGTGCCGCGCCTCCGGCGGGCAGCACGAGGCTTTTCCAGATCACGGTCCGGTGGCGGCCCGTGCGCCAACGCACCAGCCAGGCCCAGGCGATGGTGGCCAGCAGTGCGGCAGCGAAGGCCCAGATCGAAAAGCTCGGTTCGAAGCCCGGCGCCAGCCGCGCGACGTTGGCCGCGGGCTTCGCGGGCACGCCGGTCTGCAGCGAAATCCAGATCACCCAGATGACGATCGCGCAGCCGCTGAAGAAGAGCAGCGTGAACCAGTCGATCAACGCGCCGACGCTGCGGCTGAAGGTGGGCAGCGCGAACGCGGCGAGGGTCGCGAGGGCGGGCAGGGCGAGCAGCAGCGAGCGGTCCGAGGAAGGGGCAGCCACCGAAGTGCCGACCGCCACCACGACGAACCACAAGGGCAGGGCGACGTGGCGTGCCGCGAGCTGACGGCGCCAGCGCCACAGCGTCCACAGGGCCAGGGGCCACGCCGGCCAGGTGAACCACAGCAGGAGGCGCCCGAGCGGGCCCCAGTCGCGGGCCAGCCAGTCCGCGCTGATGCGCCATTGCCACAGGCCCAGCCAGGTGGCGAGCGCGATTGTCGCGGCCAGCGACCCGGCGAGCACCGCGACGCATGTGCCCCTCGAATGGCCGCGCAATTCGTCGTCCGGGCTGCTGTCGGCGAGTTCGATCGCGAGTCCGCCCGCGACGAACAGCACCGCCATGACGGGCGCCCCGCTGAGCGACAGCCCCACGAGGCCTGCCATCAGCGAGGCCCCTGCCGTGACGAGCCGCCGCGGCAGCGCCGCCATGCCCTGGAACGCCAGCGCGGTGAACGCGATCTGGGCGAGCGATGGCGTCGTCTCGTGCGTGAACTGCGCAAGTCCCAGGGTGGCAATGAGGGCCAGCAGGCCTCCGTCGGCCATCGCGCGCGCGTAATCCGGCGGACTGGCTTCGCCGCCGAAGGCGAAGGGCACGGGTTGGGCACGGGGACTGCGCGCGAGGGCATAGACGCCGTACCAGGTGGACAGCAGGGTGAGCGCGAGCAGCAGGATGAACGGAATGCGGGCCGCGAAGTCCGCGGGGATCCAGGCCGGGGCAGCCTGGATGGCCCACGCGCCCAGCCAGTAGGGCAGCAGCGCGTCGAATTCGGGCGGTTGGCCGACCAGCACCGGCGCGAACCAGGAGGACGCGCCGCGCGCCATTTCGAACATGTAGCCGAACGCGGTGACGTCCGCGTTCTTCCACGGTTCGCGGCCGATGAACCCGGGTACCACGTAGGCCAGGCAAAACAGCAGCAGGGCCGCCCGCGGCAGGCGGCGCACGGCGTCCTGGGTGACGATGGCGGGGGTCGGCTGGTTCAAGCGCGCAATTATGGTGCGGCGGGAGGCCGCGGCATGAAAAAGGGCAGCGCGGTGACCCGGGCTGCCCTGACTCTGGCGGTGGCGCTGCGATCAGGCGGCGCTGGTGTCGCCCTTGGCGTCGCCTTCTGGCTTCTTGCCGAACTTCTTGAAGAACTTGTCGACCCGGCCGCCCATGTCGTTGACCGACTTCTGGGTGCCCGTGTAGAACGGATGCGATTCACTGGAGGTGTCCAGCTTGAAGAGCGGCAGCTCGCGGCCGTCGTCGGTCTTGCCGGTTTCCTTCGTCTGCACGCAGGAGCGCGTCACGAACTTGAAACCGTTGGAGAGGTCCACGAAGAGAACTTCGCGGTAGCCGGGGTGAATGCCTTCTTTCATGGTCTTCCTTGTGTCGGTAGCGGTAGCCGGCCCGGACGATTCCAGGCTACTTTCCGCGAAGCCTTCAATTATACATAGAAATCAACCACTTACCAGCTCCGCCCGGGGCTCAGCCGCCCCGGCGCATCATGTCGAAGAACTCGACGTTGGTCTTGGTGGCTTTCATGGACTTCAGGACCATTTCCATGGCCTCGATCTCGTCCATGTTGTACATGAACTGGCGCAGGATGCGGGTCTTCTGCAGGATCTCGGGGGCCAGCAGGAGCTCCTCGCGGCGGGTGCCGGAACGGTTGAGCTGGATCGACGGGAACACGCGCTTTTCATACAGGCGGCGGTCCAGGTGGATTTCGCTGTTGCCGGTGCCCTTGAACTCTTCGAAGATCACTTCGTCCATGCGCGAGCCGGTGTCGATCAGCGCGGTGGCGATGATGGTCAGCGAGCCGCCCTCTTCCACGTTGCGCGCGGCGCCCAGGAAGCGCTTGGGGCGCTGCAGGGCGTTGGAGTCCACGCCGCCGGTGAGCACCTTGCCCGACGAGGGCACGACGTTGTTGTAGGCGCGGGCCAGGCGCGTGATGGAGTCCAAGAGGATCACCACGTCCTTCTTGAGTTCGACCAGGCGCTTGGCGCGCTCGATCACCATCTCGGCCACGTGCACGTGGCGCGCGGCGGGCTCGTCGAAGGTGGAGGCGATCACCTCGGCCTTCACCGAGCGCTGCATTTCGGTCACTTCCTCGGGCCGCTCGTCGACGAGCAGCACCATCATGTGGCTGTCCGGGTAGTTGGCCGCGATCGCGTGGGCCATGTGCTGCATCATCACCGTCTTGCCGCTCTTGGGCGGAGCGACCAGCAGCGCGCGCTGGCCCTTGCCGATGGGGGCGATGATGTCGATGATGCGGCCGGTGACGTTCTCTTCGCCCTTGAAGTTGTCGCGCTCGAGCTTCATCTGCTCCTTGGGGAACAGGGGCGTCAGGTTCTCGAACATCACCTTGTGCTTGTTCTGCTCCGGCGGGCCGTCGTTCACCTTGTCGAGCTTGGTGAGCGCGAAATAACGTTCGCCGTCCTTCGGCGTGCGGACTTCGCCCTCGACCATGTCGCCCGTGTGCAGGTTGAAGCGGCGCACCTGGCTCGGCGAGATGTAGATGTCGTCCGTGCTCGCGGTGTAGCTGGTGTCGGGGCTGCGCAGGAAGCCGAAGCCGTCCGGCAGGATTTCCAGCACGCCGTCGGCGAACACCTGTTCGCCGGCGCGGGCGCGCTTCTTGATGATCGCGAACATCAGCTCCTGCTTGCGCATGCGGCCGGTGTTTTCGATTTCGAGCTCTTCGGCCTGCTTGAGGACCTCGGACACGTGCAGTGCCTTGAGTTCGTTTAAGTGCATGGAGTGACTCCTGGACGGAGTTTGTTGAAATCTTGGGGGGAGGTGGCGCGGGGCGAGATGGCCTCGCGTGCCGGAAACTCGAACCGGAAGCCTTCGTGTGGCCAGCCGGTGATCTGGAGGGGAGTATAGAGCAAAACAAAGGGCCCGATGGGGCCCTTGTTCGATCGGTGCGGGGCGGGCCCGCGCCGGTTCAGGCGAGTTGCTGGTCGATGAAGGCCGTGAGCTGCGCCTTGCTCATCGCACCGACCTTGGTCGCCGCGAGTTCGCCGTTCTTGAACAGCATGAGCGTCGGGATGCCGCGGATGCCGAACTTCGCGGGGATGTCGCGGTTCTCGTCGACGTTCATCTTGGCGATCTGCAGCTTGTCGCCATAGGTGCCCGCGACTTCGTCGAGGATGGGCGCGATCATCTTGCACGGACCGCACCACTCGGCCCAGTAATCGACGAGCACCGGCTTGCCGGCTTGCAGCACGTCGGCTTCGAAGCTGGAATCGGAAATATGCTTGATGAGATCGCTGGCCATGATTGTTCCTTGTTGTTGCGAGCCGGCAAAGACGCTGCGCCGGTCCAAGTACAGTGAGGGAATTGTGACAGAAACCAAGTCCCCGCGTCGCCTGTGCACGCCCTCCCGAATCCTATGGATGCGATAGCCCAAACACATCGCGCCACCCTTGCGCTCGACGCGCTGATGAGCCAGTTGCGCGAGCGGATGCGTACGCATGGCGCGCATCCCGCGCGTACTGTCGTGCTCATGCCGTTCATGCACCTCCTTCCGCTTGCGCGGGACGCGTGGGCCCTGCATTCGCCCGACGGCTTCACGCCCCGCTTCGAGACGACGCAGACCTGGGCGGCGCAACACCTGTTCTCGCCCGGACCGGACGACTGGACCGGCGACGTGGGACGGGACCTGCTGACGGCGCAGGCCTTGCTGGAACGCGCGGGCCTCGGCGCTCGCTCCGACGTGCTCGCGCAGCGCCTCGTCGAAGCCGCGGGCCAGCTCGCGGGCGCCGCGGCCGCCGTTGCGCCAGGTCGCCGCGCGGCGTGGGCGGCGGCTGCGCGCGCGAGTCTGGCGCAGGGGCAGGACGCGCCGGTGCTCGCGCTCGAAGCAGCCGTGTCGCGTGTCGCGCTCGAATGGGCAGCTGCTTCGTCCTATCCGGGCGATGCCTTGTTCGATCCGCGCGCGGCGTCGTCGGTCGACCTGCTCGTGGTGGTCCGCGGCCTGCGCTCGGACGCATTCGCCACCGCACTGGCGCAAACGATGCCGGGACGCGCCGAGCTGCTCGAGCTCGATGCGCAGGGAACGCCGGGCGACCTGCACCTGCACGAGGCGCTCGATCCGGCCGACGAAGCGGCGCGCGCCGCGGCCTGCGTGCTGCGCCACGTGGCGGCGGGGCGCGTGCCCGTGGCATTGCCCGCGCTCGATCGCATCCTCGCGCGGCGCGTGCGCGCCATGCTCGAAGACCAGGTCGCGATCTCCGACGAGACCGGGTGGAAGCTGTCCACCACGCGGGCCGGCGCGCACGTGATGCTGGCGCTGCGCGCGAGCACCTGGAGCGCCGGGGCCGATGCGGTGCTCGACTGGCTGAAGAATGCCCCGCTCGTTCCCGCGAATACGGTGCTCGCCATCGAGCGGCGGGTGCGGCGCGCGGGCATTCGCGACTGGCGTTCGGTGCGCGCCGGAGATTTCACCGACGGCCAGCAGGCGCTGCTGGAGCGGGTCAATGCCTGGCGCGAGCGCTTGCAGGCCGCACGGCCGCTGACGCGCTGGCTGGCGGACTTGCGCAGCGTCCTGGAAGACACAGGCCAATGGAATGGCCTCGTCGCAGACGCCGCGGGCGATTCCGTCATTTCCGCGCTGCGGCTGCAGGAAGGCGCGGCGCTCGAATGGGCGGAATTGCCGCAGGCGTCCCGCCGCTTCGGCCTCGATGCCTTCACGGCGTGGGTGAACGAAACGCTGGAAGCGCATAGCTTCAAGGCGTCCTGCGCGGATCCGCAGGTCGTGATCCTCCCATTGCACCAGATGCTGGGACGTCCCTTCGCTTCGATGGTGCTCGCGGGTTGCGACGAGACGCGGCTGGCGCCCTCGCCGCAGCCCGAGGGCGGCTGGACGGCCGCGCAACGGGAGGTTCTCGGACTGCCCCCCCGCGAAACGCTGGAGGCCGAGTTGCGCGCCGCGTGGCGCCAGGCGCTCCAGGTGCCGCATGCCGACCTGCTCTGGCGCACGCACGACGACAGCGGCGAATCGATACTCGCCAGTCCCCTGGTGCAGGCGTTGCAACAGGAGCGCGCTGCGGTGCCTGCCGCGGACCCCCGGCCGCTGGTGGATGTGAAGGCCGCGCCGACCGCGCGTCCCGAAGCGCTGGGCAATGAACTCCCGGTTCAACAGCTCTCGGCGAGCGCCTACGAGGACTTGCGCAGGTGCCCCTACCGCTTCTTTGCGATGCGCCAGCTGAACCTACAGGAGGCCGACGAGATCGACGCGGACCTGGACAAGCGCGACTTCGGCAACTGGCTGCACGACGTGCTCGGCAATTTCCACACGGCCATGGCGGACAGCTGGGAGCCGCCGGGCCCGGGACGCCGCACGCTGCTGGACATCACCGCCGAGGAGGTCACGCGGGCGCAACGCTTCGAGGAGGGCGAGTTCCTGCCGTTCGCCGCGGCCTGGCCGCAGGTGCGCGATGGCTATCTGGAATGGCTGGCCAACCACGAGGCCAAGGAAGGCGCGCGTTTCGAGAGCGCGGAGAGCAGGCACGAGACCTCTCTGGGCGACATCCAGCTCGTCGGCCGAATCGATCGCATCGATGCGCTGCCGGACGGCCGGCGCATGGTGATGGACTACAAGACGGAAGCGCGGCCCGCGAGCGTGGAGCGCGTGCGCAACCCGGGCGAGGACACGCAGCTCGCGTTCTACGCGGCGCTCCTGCACGACGACACGCTGCGCGCCGCATACATCAACGTCGGCGAGCGGGGCAAGACCGATACCGTGGAGCAGGAACACGTCGTGGACGCGCGCGACATGCTGGTGGACGGCATTCTTCACGACCTGTCGCGCATCCGCTCGGGCGAGCCGCTGCACGCGCTGGGCGAGGGCAAGGCCTGCGAGTTCTGTGCGGCGCGCGGCCTGTGCCGCCGGGATTTCTGGTCATGAACGCCGCCCTGGAAGCCGCCTACCAGCACAACGGCGCGCACGTCGCGCGCGAGCGCTTCTACGCCATCGCCTGCGACCCGCGGCGCAGCGTGGCGGTGGAGGCTTGCGCGGGCGCGGGCAAGACCTGGATGCTGGTCTCGCGCATTTTGCGCGCGCTGCTCGCCGGCACGCCGCCGCACGAGATCCTCGCGATCACCTTCACGCGCAAGGCGGCCGGCGAGATGCGCGAACGCCTGCACGACTGGCTGGCCGATTTCGCCGTGGCCGACGATGCGGCTTTGCGGCGCGAACTCGCCATGCGCGGCGTGCCGCAGGCGTCGGATGCGGAGGTCGCCGCGCTGCGCGGCCTTCACGCCGCGTTGCTCGCGATCGGCCGGCCGGTGCAGATCCGCACCTTCCACAGCTGGTTCGCCGCGCTCGTGCGCAACGCGCCGCTCGCGGTGCTGGAGCAACTGCAACTGCCCGCGCGCTACGAACTCCTGGAGAACGACAGCGAAGCGATCGCGCTGGTCTGGCGGCGTTTTCACGTCGCGGTCTCGGCCGATCCCGCCGCGCGTGCCGACTTCGAGGCATCGGTCGCGGCGCACGGCCGGTTCAATACCCAGAAGGCGCTGCTGGCGGCGCTGGCCAAGCGCGTGGAGTTCGTCCTGGCCGACGCGCAGGGCGCGGTCGAGCCGTCCGTGCTGCACTTCACGGCGCATTCGCCCGCGCTGGCCGGCCATGCGGAACCCGAAATGCTGGTCGACGGCGAGGCCGTGCGCGCCCGGTGGCATGCGCGCGCCCGTGCGCTGGGCACGCAAACCAACAAGACGCCGCAAAAGGCGGCGCAGGCGATCATCGATGCGTTCGAGATCCCGCATCTCGGCGAACGCGCGGCGATGTTGCGCAAGGGGTTCTTCGTCGCGTCGGAGGACCGGCTGACGCAGCACCTCACGAAGTTCGAGGCCGCGCAGGAAGCCGAGGCGGAACTGCGTGTGCTGTGCGAGGCGCAGGCGCAGCACGCGGCCTGGCTGCACCACGGACGCATGACCCGGCTGGCGCGCGTGCTGATTCGCGAGTTCGCACAGCTCAAGCGGGAGCGCGGCTGGATCGACATGAACGACGTGGAGCGCACGGCTTTCGTCATGCTGTCGGACCCGGTGCTGGCGGGATGGATGCAGGAACGCCTGGACGCTCGCGTGTCGCAACTGCTCATCGACGAATTCCAGGACACGAATCCGCTGCAGTGGCAGGCCCTGCAATCCTGGCTCTCCGGGTATGCAGGCGCGGGCGCGGGTGCGCCCGGGCTTTTCATCGTCGGCGACCCGAAGCAGAGCATCTACCGCTTCCGCCGCGCCGAGCCTCAGGTATTCAGGGCGGCGCAGGCCTTCGTGGTGCAGTCCTTCGAGGGCGACCTGCTCAGCTGCGACCACACGCATCGCAACGCGCCGGCGGTGCTGGCGGCGGTCAACGACGTGATGACGCGTGCGCAGGATGCCGGCGAGTACGAAGGCTTTCGCGCGCACACGACCCAGTCGGATGCTTCCGGCGTCGTCGCGGGCCTGCCTGCGATCGCACGGGACCAGCGCGTTCCGGCCCCAGGTGATGAAGGCGAAGGCCTGCAATGGCGCGACAGCCTGCTGACGCCGCGCGAACTTCCCGAGGAAAAGCTGGTGGCGCTCGAGTGCCGGCAAGCGGCGCGGTGGATCGCAAACGGGATCGCCGCGGGCACGCCGCCGGGCGACATCATGGTCCTCGCGCGCCGACGCGATCGCCTGGCGGCCATGGAAGAGGAATTGCGCGAGCTGCATATTCCCGCGCAGCAGCCGGAGAAGTCGGACCTGTGCGAGGCCCCGGAGGTGCAGGACATCACCGCGCTGCTGGACGTGCTGGTGTCGACCACGCACGACCTGTCGCTCGCACGCGCCCTGAAGTCGCCGCTGTTCGGCCTGGGGGACGATGCGCTCGTCGCACTGGCAGTCGCGGCGCGCGCGAGTCGCGACGACGGCCCGGCGCGAAGCTGGTTCGACCTGCTGCTGTCCGGCGCGGTGCAGGCACCGGGCCTGGAATCGGCGGCCGCCGCCTTGCGCCGGTGGAGGCCCCTGGTCGATACGCTGCCGCCCCACGACCTGCTCGAGATCATTTACCGCGAGGCCGGGGTGATCGAGAAGTTCGGTGCGGCCGCGCCGGCACCTTTGCGGGAGCCGGTGATGGCGCGGCTGCGCGCCCTGCCGGGCGCGGCACTGCAGGTGGCCGGCGCGCGCTATGCCACGCCCTACGCATTCGTCCGGGCGCTCAAGGCGGGCGGCATCCAGGCCCCCGCGGTTTCGGCCGCCGACGCGGTGCAGCTGCTGACCGTGCATGGCGCGAAGGGCCTGGAAGCCTCGACCGTCCTCATGCTGGATACCGACAGCGCGCCGCCGCGCGCCGACACCATGGGCGTGATCGTCGATTGGCCCGGGGAGCTGCCGGCGCCGCGGCGCTTCTCGTTCATTGCCAGCGAAACGAGACTGCCCCCGTGCAGCACGGTCGCGCTAGACGTCGAGCGTGCGGCGCGGGAGCGCGAGGAGCTCAACGGCTTGTATGTCGCGATGACGCGCGCGCGCGTGCGGCTCGTGCTGTCCAGCGTACAGCCGCATGTGCAGAACGCGACCAGCTGGTGGCAGCGCGTGCAGCCGCTGTGTGCGACGCTTGCCGCACCGGCGGACGTCGTGGCTCGTGGAGATGCAGGGCGGCAGGGCGATCGCTTCGCGGTTCGTGCCTTGCCCGTTATCGCAGCAGCCAGGCGCGCCCCGCCTGCGACGGCCAGGGCGCCCGCCGACGACACCGATGCATCCCGGTTCGGCCAAGCCGTGCACCGGCTGCTGGAACTGGCGTCCGGCCCCGGCGCTTTTCCTCCGGCGCACCTGCGGGCGGTGGCGCGCCAGTTCGCGCTGGACGATGCAGGCGCCCGTGATGCCGCAGCCGTGGCGCGGCGGATCCTGGAAGGCGAGGGCGCCTGGGCCTGGGATTCCGCGCTGGTCGATTGGCACGCGAATGAAGTGCCGGTCGCCCATGCCGGCGCTGCGCTGCGGCTGGACCGCCTGGTGCGCCGCTCCGATTCGGGCGAGTGGTGGGTGCTCGACTACAAGACCGCCTCGCGGCCGCACGACCAGGCAGTGTTGCAGGACCAGATGCGCGGCTACCGCGCGGCCGTGCAAGCGGCCCATCCCGGTGCCGTCGTGCGGGCTGCCTTCCTGACCGGCCAGGGCAGGCTGGTGGTGGTCGAATGACACCCGTCGCGATCGTCGGTGCCGGTCCGGCAGGGTTGATGGCGGCAGAGGTCTTGGCCGGCGCGGGGCGCCAGGTCGAAGTCTTCGACGCCATGCCCTCCGCGGGCCGCAAATTCCTGCTGGCCGGCAAAGGCGGGCTGAACCTCACGCATGCGGAGCCGGCCGAGGCCTTCCTGTCCCGTTACGGACCCCGGCGCGCGCGGCTCGAGCCGCTGGTGGCGGCATTCGATGCGGCCGCGCTGCGCGAGTGGGCAGAAGGCCTCGGGATCGCCACTTTCGTGGGGACTTCGGGCCGCGTGTTTCCCGCCGACATGAAGGCGGCACCCCTGCTGCGCGCGTGGCTGCATCGGCTGCGCGAGCGGGGCGTGAAGTTCCACATGCGGCACAGGTTCACGGGGTGGGATGCGACCGGGGCCCTTTGCTTCGCCACCCCGCAGGGCACTCGCACCGTCGCCGCGGACTGCACGGTGCTCGCATTGGGCGGGGCCAGCTGGCCGCGTCTCGGATCGGACGGCGCCTGGGCCCCGTTGCTCCAGCAGCGCGGTGTGCAGGTGGCCCCCTTGCTGCCGTCCAACTGCGGATTCGATGTGCAGGGAGGCTGGAGCGAACATTTCTCCTCGCGGTTCGCGGGCCAGCCCTTCAAGTCCGTCGCCATCAACTTCGATGGCTTCCACAAGGCCGGCGAATTCGTGGCCACTGCCACCGGTGTCGAGGGCAGCCTCGTCTATGCCGCATCCGCGCTGCTGCGCGACGCCATCCTGGCGCGCGGCGAGGCGAACTTCGAGCTCGACATGCTGCCCGTGCGTTCGCGCGAGGACGTGCTGGCGCAGGTGCGCCATCCGCGCGGCTCGCGTTCGCTCTCCAGCCATTTGAAGAGCCGGCTGGGACTCGACGCGATCAAGCTCGCGCTGCTGCACGAGTTGCTGCCGAAGGATGCCTTCCAGGATGCGGAGCGATTGGCCGCGGCGATCAAGGGGTTGCCGGTCCGCCTGTCGGCTGCGAGGCCGGTGGCGGAGGCGATCAGCACGGCAGGAGGCGTCGCCTTCGAGGCGCTGGACGAACACCTCATGCTGCGCGCCATGCCCGGCGTGTTTTGCGCGGGCGAGATGCTGGACTGGGAGGCGCCGACCGGCGGCTACCTCCTGACGGCCTGCTTCGCCACGGGCCGCGCCGCGGCGTCAGGCGCGCTCGCGTATCAGAGCACCTTGGCGATGGACGCGCAGACGTAGTCGATGTTCTTGCTGTTCAGCGCGGCGACGCACATGCGGCCCGTGTCGGTGCCGTAGACGCCGAATTCATTGCGCAGGCGCACCATCTGGTCCTTCGAGAGGCCCGAGTAGCTGAACATGCCGATCTGGTCGGTGATGAAGCTCATGTCCTGCTTCACGCCGGCCGCCTTGAGCTTTTCCACCAGCGCGAGGCGCATCTGCTTGATGCGAAGGCGCATGTCGCCGAGCTCCTTCTCCCACATCGCGCGCAACTCGGGCGTGTTGAGCACCGTCGCGCACACCGTCGCGCCGTGCGTCGGCGGGTTGCTGTAGTTGGTGCGGATCATGATCTTCAGCTGGGACAGCACGCGGCTGCACTCTTCCTTGTCCTGGCAGAGCACCGACAGGGCGCCGACGCGCTCGCCGTAGAGGCTGAAGCTCTTGGAAAACGACGTGGAGACGAAGAAGTTCTGGCCCGACGCGACGAACTTCGCGATGACCGCGCCGTCTTCGGCGATGCCGTGGCCGAAGCCCTGGTAGGCCATGTCGAGGAAGGGCACCAGCTTGCGGGCCTTCACGGCGGCGATGACCTGGTCCCATTGCTCGGCGGTGATGTCGTAGCCTGTCGGGTTGTGGCAGCAGGCGTGCAGCACGACCACGGTGCCCTCGGGGGCCATGTTGAGGCCGGTCAGCATGCCGTCGAAGTCGATGCCGCGTTTCGCAGCGTTGTAGTACGGATAGGTTTCGACCGTGAAGCCGGCCTGGGTGAACAGGGCGCGGTGGTTCTCCCAGCTCGGGTCGCTGATGAGCACCTTGGCGGTGGGGTTGATCGATTTGAGGAAGTCCGCGCCGATCTTCAGGCCGCCCGTGCCGCCGAGGGCTTGCACGGTGGCCACGCGGCCGGACTTGACCGGCTCGCTTTCGGCCCCAAATACGAGGCTCTTCACGGCGCTGTCATAAGCCGCGATCCCGTCGATCGGCAGGTAGCCGCGGGCCTTGGGCGCTTCCATCATCTGCTTTTCCGCGGCCTGGACGCACTTCAGGAGCGGCAGCTTGCCCTCGTCGTCGTAGTACACGCCCACGCCCAGGTTGACTTTGTGGGGGTTCGCGTCGGTGTTGTATTGCTCGTTGAGGCCCAGGATCGGGTCGCGCGGGGCCATCTCGACGGCGGAGAACAGGGACATGGGTTTCCTTCAAGCGTGGAGAGAGAGTTGTCAGTAGCACAGCGGGGCGGGGTTGCGGTAACCTGTCCGGCTGCCCTGGATTTTACCGTTGACGACCCAGCAGTTCCCACATAAGGCCATGCAAGAGATTTCAGAAGTCACCGAGGACAGGAAGGGCGAGTTCATCTCCTTCCCCGATTCCCCTTTCGAGCTGTTCCTGCCGTATCCGCCCGCGGGCGACCAGCCCGCCGCGATCGACAAGCTGGTGGAGGGCGTGCGCGACGGCGAGGTCTTCCAGACCCTGCTGGGCGTGACGGGCTCCGGCAAGACCTTCACCATGGCGAACGTGATCGCGCGCCTGGGGCGGCCGGCCATCGTGTTCGCGCCGAACAAGACCCTGGCCGCGCAGCTGTACAGCGAATTCCGTGAATTCTTCCCGCGCAACGCGATCGAGTACTTCGTCAGCTACTACGATTACTACCAGCCCGAGGCGTACGTCCCCCAGCGCGACCTGTTCATCGAGAAGGACAGCTCGATCAACGAGCACATCGAGCAGATGCGGCTGTCGGCCACGAAGAGCGTGCTGGAGCGCCGCGACACGATCATCGTCGCGACGGTGAGCGCGATCTACGGCATCGGCGCGCCCGAGGACTACACGCAGATGCGTTTCATCACGCGCGTGGGCGACAAGATCGGCCAGCGGGACATCATCAGCCAGCTGATCCGCATGCAGTACAACCGCAACGAGCAGGACTTCTCGCGCGGCACCTTCCGCGTGCGCGGCGACACGATCGACATTTTCCCCGCAGAGCACAGCGAGCTCGCGATCCGCGTGGAGCTCTTCGACGACGAGATCGAATCGCTGCAGCTGTTCGACCCGCTCACGGGGCGCATCCGCCAGAAGGTCCCGCGCTTCACGGTGTACCCGTCCAGCCACTACGTGACGCCGCGCGAGAAGGTGATGTCCGCCGTGGAGTCGATCAAGCTCGAACTGGGCGAGCGGCTGAAGGAGCTCGTCGGCATGGGCAAGCTGGTGGAGGCGCAGCGCCTGGAGCAGCGCACGCGCTTCGACCTGGAGATGCTCAGCGAGATCGGCCATTGCAAGGGCATCGAGAACTACACACGCCACCTGTCGGGCGCGCCGCCCGGGGCGCCGCCATCCACGCTCACGGACTACCTGCCCAAGGACTCGCTGATGTTCCTGGACGAGAGCCACCAGATGATCGGCCAGCTCGGGGCGATGTACAGCGGCGACCGTTCGCGCAAGACGACGCTGGTCGAATACGGCTTTCGCCTGCCGTCCGCGCTGGACAACCGGCCGCTGAAGTTCGAGGAGTTCGAGACGCGCATGCGCCAGGTGATCTTCGTGTCGGCCACCCCGGCGGCTTACGAGCAGGAGCATGCCGGCCAGGTCGTCGAACAGCTGGTGCGTCCCACGGGCTTGATCGACCCGGAAGTGGAGGTGCGCCCGGCCACCCACCAGGTGGACGACGTGCTGCAGGAGATCCGAATCCGCGTCGAGAAGAACGAGCGCGTGCTGATCACCACGCTCACCAAGAGGATGGCCGAGCAGCTCACGGACTACCTGTCCGACAACGGCGTCAAGGTGCGCTACCTGCACAGCGACATCGACACCGTCGAACGCGTGGAAATCCTGCGCGACCTGCGCCTGGGCACCTTCGACGTGCTGGTGGGCATCAACCTGCTGCGCGAAGGACTGGACATCCCGGAGGTCTCGCTCGTCGCCATCCTGGACGCCGACAAGGAAGGCTTCCTGCGCGCGGAGCGTTCGCTCATCCAGACCATCGGCCGGGCCGCGCGAAACCTGCACGGGCGGGCCATCCTCTACGCTGACCGGGTCACCGAATCGATGCAGAAAGCGATCGGCGAAACCGAGCGCCGCCGCGTCAAGCAGATCGCCCACAACGAGCTGCACGGCATCACACCCCGCAGCATCAAGAAGGAAGTGCGCGACCTGATCGACGGCGTGTACAGCGCCAAGACCGAGCGCGAGATGGAAAAGCAGGAGCTGCAGCGCGCGATGGTCGAGGACATGTCCGAGAAGGACATCGCCCGCGAGATCAAGCGGCTGGAAAAGCAGATGCTGGAGCACGCCCGCAACCTGGAATTCGAAAAGGCGGCGCGCGTGCGGGACCAGCTCGCGATCCTCAAGGAACAGGCTTTCGGCGCCGTCGTCCACGACAACGTGGTGCCCATCCAGGCCGGCCAGCGCAGCTGACGGGCCGAGCGCCCCTGCTGGGGTATACCCGAGCGAAACAATGGGCTTTCTGGTATACTTGACGGAATCACTCAAGAACAGCCCAAAACTCCAAAAAGTTCAATGAAGTCAATGGCTTGCACAGCATTGATGGAGGCCGGCGGGAGCCGGACCAGGGGATGGAGACGGGCCCCGGGAACTGGTTTCCCGGGGATTCAGGATAGGTAAGCAACACAAGGAGCTTGCGATGCGTCTCACTACCAAAGGCCGCTTTGCGGTCACCGCCATGATCGACCTGGCCCTGCGCCAGAACAACGGTCCGGTCACGCTGGCGGCCATCAGCCAGCGCCAGCAGATTTCTCTGTCGTACCTCGAGCAACTGTTCGGCAAGCTGCGCCGCCATGAGCTGGTGGAGTCCACCCGTGGCCCGGGCGGCGGGTACACGCTCGGCCGCAAGGCGGATGCGATTACCGTGGCCGACATCATCGTCTCGGTCGATGAACCCATCGATGCCACGCAGTGCGGCGGCAAGGAAAACTGCCATGGCGACGGCGGCCGCTGCATGACGCACGAGCTGTGGTCCCAGCTGAACCAGCGCATGGTCGAGTTCCTCGACTCCGTGACGCTGCAAAAGCTCGTGGACGACCAGCTCGCCAAGGGCATGCAGATCGAGGACAAGCCCGCGATGAAGCGCGCGATCTCGAGCCAGCCGGTGGTCAAGCCGATTCGCGTGAATGCGCCGAATTCGGTGTTCGCCCTTGGCAACTCGTTTGCCAAGTCCTAAGACTGCAACCCGTTCGCCAAGTCCCGACCAGCCACCCTTCGTTTTCAAAGATCCAGCCATGGACATGACCCCGCATTTCCCGATCTACATGGATTACGGCGCCACGACGCCGGTGGACCCGCGCGTCGTCGACGCGATGATCCCCTGGCTGCGCGAGCACTTCGGCAACCCGGCGTCGCGCAGCCATGCGTGGGGCTGGGAAGCGGAAGCCGCCGTGGAGAAGGCCCGCGGCGAAGTGGCCGACCTGATCGGCGCGGACCCGCGCGAGATCGTGTGGACCTCCGGCGCGACCGAATCGAACAACCTCGCGATCAAGGGCGCCGCCAACTTCTACAAGACGCGCGGCAAGCACCTCATCACCGTGAAGACCGAGCACAAGGCCGTGCTGGACACGATGCGCGAGCTCGAGCGCCAGGGCTTCGAGGTGAGCTATCTCGACGTGCGGGAAGACGGCATGCTCGACATGGACGTGCTCAAGGCCGCGATCCGGCCGGACACCATCCTCGTGAGCGTGATGTTCGTGAACAACGAGATCGGCGTGATCCAGGACATCCCGGCCATCGGCGCGCTGTGCCGCGAGAAGGGCATCATCTTCCACGTCGACGCGGCGCAGGCCACGGGCAAGGTGGAGATCGACGTCAAGAAGCTGCCTGTCGACTTGATGAGCCTCGCTTCGCACAAGACCTATGGCCCCAAGGGCATCGGCGCGCTGTACGTGTGCCGCAAGCCCCGCGTGCGCCTCGAAGCGCAGATCCACGGCGGCGGGCACGAGCGCGGCATGCGTTCGGGCACGCTCCCCACGCACCAGATCGTCGGCATGGGCGAAGCCTTCCGCATCGCCAAGGCCGAGATGGCGCAGGACAACGCCAAGGCGCGCGCGCTGCAGCAGCGCCTCCTGGACGGCCTGAAGGACGTCGAACAGGTGTTCATCAACGGCAACCTGGAACACCGGGTGCCGCAGAACCTCAACATCAGCTTCAACTTCGTCGAGGGCGAGTCGCTGATCATGGGCATCAAGGGTCTGGCGGTGTCGTCCGGTTCCGCCTGCACGTCGGCCTCGCTGGAGCCCAGCTACGTGCTGCGCGCCCTGGGCCGCAGCGACGAGCTCGCGCACAGCAGCCTTCGCATGACCATCGGCCGTTTCACGACCGAGGAAGAAATCGACTACGCGATCTCCACCATCCGGCAAAACGTCGCGCGCCTGCGCGAGTTGAGCCCGCTGTGGGAGATGTACCAGGATGGCGTCGATATCTCGGCCATCCAGTGGTCCGCGCATTGAGACACGAGAGACACGAGAGACACGAGAGACACAGGAGTTCACCATGGCTTATTCCGAAAAAGTCGTAGACCACTACGAAAACCCCCGCAACGTCGGCTCCTTCGACAAGGGTGACGAGTCCGTCGGCACCGGCATGGTGGGCGCGCCCGCCTGCGGCGACGTGATGAAGCTGCAGATCAAGGTCAACCCGCAGACGGGCGTGATCGAGGACGCGCGCTTCAAGACCTACGGCTGCGGCTCCGCCATCGCCTCCAGCTCGCTCGTGACCGAATGGGTCAAGGGCAAGACGCTGGACCAGGCCGCGGCGCTGAAGAACAGCCAGATTGCCGAAGAGCTCGCGCTGCCGCCGGTGAAGATCCACTGCTCGATCCTCGCCGAAGACGCCATCAAGGCGGCTGTCGACGACTACAAGAAGAAGCACGCTCACTGATCGTTCCGGACGTATGGCAATCTCCCTGACAGAAGCGGCGGCACGGCACGTCACGCGGTATCTCGGCAAGCGCGGCAAGGGCGTCGGCGTGCGCCTGGGCGTGAAGACCACGGGTTGCTCCGGCCTCGCGTACAAGCTCGAATACGTGGACGAGATCGCGCCCGAGGACGTCGTGTTCGAAGACCACGGCGTCAAGGTGCTGATCGACCCCAAGAGCCTTGCCTACATCGACGGAACGCAGCTCGACTTCGTCCGCGAAGGGCTGAACGAAGGCTTCAAGTTCAACAACCCGAACGAACGCGACCGCTGCGGCTGCGGGGAATCGTTCCGGGTGTGAACCTCCAGTCGACGGATTTCGAGCTGTTCGGCCTGCCCGAGCGGTTCGAGCAGGACCGCGGCGCCATCGACGCGCGCTGGAAGGAACTGCAGCGCGAAGCCCATCCCGACCGCTTCTCCGCCCAGGGCCATGCGGCCCAGCGCGTGGCCATGCAATGGTCGGTGCGCATCAACGAAGCGTACAAGCGCCTGGGCGATCCGCTCCAACGCGCCGCCTACCTGTGCGAATTGCGCGGCGCACCCATCGAGGCGGAGAACAACACGGCCATGCCCGCGGACTTCCTGGTCGAGCAGATGGAGTGGCGCGAGCAGCTCGATGAAGCACGCAGCGCGCAAGACCTCGAAGCGCTCGAGGGCGTGCTCGATCGGTCACGCCAGGACATCCTGAAGCGGATCGCATCGCTCCTGGATGACACGGGCGACGCCAGGGCCGCGGCCCGGCAGGTGAGAGCCCTCATGTTCATCGAGAGATTCGCGCACGACGTGGAGCAACGCGTCGATCAACTGGGACAATAGTCCGATGGCGCTCCTACAGATTTCAGAACCCGGGCAAGCCCCCGATCCGCACCAGCGCCGCATCGCCGTGGGCATCGACCTGGGCACGACGCATTCGCTCGTCGCTGCCGTGCGAAGCGGCGTGGCCGAGTGCCTGCCCGATGCACAGGGCCGCGTCATCCTTCCATCGGTCGTTCGGTATCTCGAGGACGGCGGGCGGCAGATCGGTCACGACGCCCATGCCGCGCAGGCGGACGATCCGGAAAACACGATCGCTTCGGTGAAGCGCTTCATGGGGCGGGGCCTCACCGACATCGCCAGTCGCGAGAAGCTGCCCTACCGGTTCATCGACCAGCCCGGCATGGTGACGCTGCACACCCGTGCCGGCGAGAAGTCGCCCGTGGAGATCAGCGCGGAGATCCTCGCGACGCTACGCTTTCGCGCGGAAGACACTTTCGACGATGACCTCTACGGCGCCGTGATCACCGTGCCCGCGTACTTCGACGATGCGCAGCGGCAGGCCACCAAGGACGCCGCCCAGCTCGCGGGCATCAAGGTGCTGCGGCTGATCAACGAGCCCACCGCGGCTGCAATCGCCTACGGCCTGGACAACGCGAGCGAAGGTGTCTATGCCGTCTACGACCTCGGTGGCGGCACCTTCGACATCTCCATCCTGCGGCTGGCGCGCGGCGTGTTCGAAGTCGTTGCGACCGGCGGCGACTCCGCGCT
Source organism: Caenimonas aquaedulcis (assembly GCF_015831345.1). Taxonomy (NCBI): domain Bacteria; kingdom Pseudomonadati; phylum Pseudomonadota; class Betaproteobacteria; order Burkholderiales; family Comamonadaceae; genus Caenimonas; species Caenimonas aquaedulcis. Next base: position 416,903 of record NZ_JADWYS010000001.1, read on the forward strand.
CGGGGGCGACGACTACGACCGCGCACTGGCGGACCACGTGCTGGCGAAGTCCGGCGTGACGCTCCAGGCTGCCGGCGACAAGGCGGCGATCAAGATGGCGGCGCGCGTGGCGAAGGAAGAACTCTCATCTTCCGAACGTGCCGCGATACGCGTCCCCAATTCGAGCGAAGTGATCCATGTTTCGCGCGCCGACTTCGAAGCGGCGACGGCCGAACTCACGGCTCGCACCATCGCCGCCGTGCGCAAGGCTTTGCGCGACGCGAAGATGGGCAAGGACGACATCCGCGGCGTCGTGATGGTGGGCGGCTCCACCCGCATGCCGCAGGTGCGGCGTGCCGTGGCCGAATTCTTCGGCCGCGAACCGTTGACCAACCTCAACCCCGATGAAGTCGTGGCGCTGGGCGCCGCGATCCAGGCGAACCAGCTGGCCGGCAACGACTCCGCCGGCGACCTGCTCCTGCTCGACGTGATCCCGCTGTCCCTGGGCATCGAGACCATGGGCGGCCTTGTCGAGCGCATCGTGCCGCGCAACGAGACCATTCCCACCGCGAAGGCGCAGGACTTCACCACCTACCAGGATGGCCAGACGGCGCTTGCGCTGCACGTCGTCCAGGGTGAGCGCGACCTCGTCAAGGATTGCCGCAGCCTCGCACGCTTCGAGCTGCGCGGCATCCCGCCGATGGTGGCCGGCGCCGCGCGCATCCGCGTCACATTCACCGTGGATGCCGACGGGCTCTTGAGCGTGTCGGCGCGCGAACAGGGCAGCGGCGTCGAGGCACGCATCGATGTGAAGCCTTCCTACGGCCTGTCCGACGAGCAGATCGCCCGGATGCTGCAGGAAAGTTTCACGACGGCGGAAGAGGACATGAAGGCCCGCTCGATCGCCGAGGCGAAGCTCGACGCGAACCGCATGTTGCTCGCGACGCAGACCGCGCTGGACGCCGATGGACAACTGCTCGACGCGCAGGAGCGCGCGCGCATCGACGCCCTCATGGCCTCGCTGCGCGCCATCGCGGACAACAGCGTGGACGCCGCCGCGATCGAAGCGGCAACCGAGGCGCTGGCCAAAGGCACGGAAGCCTTCGCGGCCGAGCGCATGAATCACGGCATCCAGAAAGCGCTGGCAGGCAAGAACGTGGAGACGATTTAAGTGGCCATCATCAAGATCCTGCCCCATCCGGAATACTGTCCGCAGGGCGCCCAAGTCGAGGCGCCTGCGGGCACGTCGATCTGTGAGGCGTTGCTGGACAACGACATCGCGATCGAACATGCGTGCGACATGAGTTGCGCCTGCACGACTTGCCACGTGATCGTGCGAGAGGGCTTCAAGTCCCTCAACGAAATGGACGAGAACGAGGAAGATTTGCTGGATCGGGCGTGGGGGCTGGAGCCCAACTCGCGCCTGTCCTGCCAGGCGATCGTGGCGCAGGAGAACCTGGTGGTGGAAATTCCGAAATACTCGATCAACCACGCGAAAGAGAACCACTAAAATCGCGGCATGCGCCAGATCGTCCTCGACACCGAAACCACCGGGTTGTCCGCCGAAGGCGGCGACCGCATCATCGAAATCGGCTGCGTCGAACTCGTCGCACGCAAGCTCACCGGCAACAACAAGCACTTCTACCTGAATCCCGAGCGCGACAGCCACGAGGACGCGCTCAAGGTGCACGGCATCAGCAACGAGTTCCTGCGCGACAAGCCGAAGTTCGCGGCGATCGCCGACGAATTGATGGATTATTGCGCGGGCGCCGAGATCATCATCCACAACGCCGCGTTCGACGTCGCCTTCCTGAACAAGGAACTCGAGCTGCTCGGCAAGCCCGGCTTCAGGACGTTCTGCGCGCAGGTCACCGACACGCTCGCGATGGCCAAGGAGATGTACCCGGGCAAGCGCAACAGCCTGGACGCGCTGTGCGACCGCCTGGGCGTGGACAACTCCAGCCGCACGCTGCACGGCGCGCTGCTGGACGCCGAACTGCTGGCCGACGTCTACATCAACCTGACGCGCGGCCAGGACGCGCTGCTGATCGATATCCAGGACAACGACACCATGGGCGGTATCGTCACGCGCGTGGACCTCACGCAGTTCACGCTGCAGGTGCTGCTCGCGAACGACCAGGAGACCAGTGCCCACGAGGAAGTGCTCAAGCAGTTGGACAAGGCGAGCGGAGGCAAGACGCTCTGGCGGATCCAGACTCAGCCTATGGCATAATCTGAGGCTGTCCCGCAAGGGGCAGTCTCGAGAGAGAAGGGTGATTAGCTCAGCGGTAGAGCACTGCCTTCACACGGCAGGGGTCGCAGGTTCAAACCCTGCATCACCCACCAGCGGATTCAACGAGTTACGGCACCTTGGGGTGCCCTTCGTTGAGGAGGCGCGCCACGAACGCCGCTCCCGTTTCACGCGTGCCGCGCTTGCCGCCAACATCGCGCGTCACCTCGTTTGCCGCCACCGCCGACACGGCAGTTCTTTCAATGGCGGCACTTGCGTCCAGAAAAGATTGATTGCCCTTGCGTTGGCCATACCAGCCCAGCAACATGCCTGCTGACAGGATCAGCGAGAACGGATTGGCAATGTCCTGGCCTGCGATATCGGGTGCGCATCCATGGGCAGCCTGCCCCATGGCGTGGTCGTAGCCAGCATTCAGTGAGCCACCCAGCCCGATGCTTCCTGATAACTCGGCCGTCAAGTCCGACAAGATGTCGCCGAACATGTTGGTCGTCACGATCACGTCGAAGCGTTGCGGCGCACGCACGACATGCGCCATCATGGCGTCGACGATAAATTCGTCGATCTGAACGCCCGAAAACTCCTTGCCTATCTGGCGACAGATGTCGATGAACATGCCATCGCCCATTTTCAGGACATTCGCCTTGTGCACGATGGTGACGTGCCTGTTGCGTGTCATCGCCAGCTCAAAGGCAGAGCGCGCGATTCGTTCGCAGCACTTTCGGGTGATTCGCCGCAGCGAAATGACCACGTCGGGCGTGACCAACATTTCGCTGCTGCCCGACTCGATGTTGCGGTCGGAGTAGAAGCCCTCCGTGTTTTCGCGCACCACGACGAGGTCAAATTCACCCAACCGGGCCCGCATGCCCGGATAAGTCCGGGCGGGTCGAATATTGGCGTACAAGTCCAGGTTTTTTCGAAAGAACATGGACGGGTTGATTTCCCCTCTGGATTCATCCTTGAACTCATAGGTTGCCATCGGCCCCAGCATCAGGCCGTCGGCTGACCGAACCTTTTCAAGCAGCGCAGCGGTCACGGTGGCGCCATGCTGCTTCAGGCTTTCGTGGCCGGCAATGTCGTGTACGAGTTCGAGGTTCAAGCTGAAACGCCTGGACGCCGCTTCGAGTACGGCAACCGTCGCAGCCATGGTCTCGGGGCCGATGCCATCACCTGGCAAAACAACGATTTTCATAAAACCTTCGCGTAAGGAATGACGCATTCAACGTGCAGTGCGGTTCACCAGAAAAACACCGGCAATCGCGAGCACGCAACCGGCAAGCTTGCTGGCAGTCAGTGGCTCGTTGAGGAACAACCAGCCGAAACCCACTCCCAGCAGCGGCACCAGGTTGTTGAACACCACCGTCTTTGCGGCGCCTATGTGGCTGATGCCCTGGGAATACCAGACGAAGGCAATGGCCGTGCCGAACACGCCGGTGTAGATGCAGCAGGCGATGACCCCCGGGGTGAACGCGCTGGAAGTGATGCCGGCCCATTCCGGAACCGCAATGATCGCCAGGAAGAGCGTGCCCCAGAGCGATGCCAGCAGCGACGCGACCATTGCCTCCATGGTGCGTAGGGTCTTGCGGCCTTGAAGCGTGTAGGTCGACCATCCGAGCACAGCGGCCAGCATGGCGAGCTCCCCCTTGCCAAAGGACATCGACAGGTTGGCGAAGTCTCCTCGCGCGACCACGATCCAGACGCCTGCGACCGCCATCACGACGCCCAGCCAGCGCGCGGGCGAGATGCGTTCGCGCAGGAACACCGCCGCGAGCAGCAAGGTCGCGACAGGGTTGAGCGCGACAAAGACGGAGGTGCGGCTGGCTTCCATCAAGCTCGCGGCGTAAAACACACACAGGTTGTAGAGCAGGATTCCGCTGGCGCCCATCACCATGGTCCCGATCAACTGCGGGCGGGTGACCTGTCTCAGTACGCCAAGGCCCTGGGAAAAATGAAGCGTCCCCGCCAGCACCAGGCCCGCCACCACGAACCGGAGCAGGGCGGCAGTCGCAGGTGGCAGGCTTGCCGAAATGGTCCGGGCCGCGACGAAGGTTCCGGCCCAGAATATGGCGACGCCGGTGAGCTTGAGGTAGGTAGGCCAGAGCGGGCGCAAGCGACTTGCCGAAGCTTCCGGCGAAACTTCCCCGGTCGTTGAAGTATTCAAACGTCGGCTTGATTCGCAAGCCAGTCGGCATGGCCCGGCACCACCATCTCGAAATGGTCACGGGTTCGCGTATAGAGCCTGCCGAACATGCGGCCGATCGGGTGGTACTTCTCCGGATCGATGTAGTGGGTGACGGGGTCGAGCAAGCCATCGCGCACATGCATCATGACGACCTTGCCCAGCGCGATGTTTCTACCGGGGCTGACCTGCAGCAGCGCGATGCGCTCGCATTCGAAGGCCACGGGCGCCGCGACGATGCGTTTCGGTTTGACCAGGCTCGATTCGGCAAGCTCCAGCTTGGCGTGACTGGTTTCGCTTTCACCACTGGGGAAATCGATGGCGCAGATATTCATGGCCTGCGCGAGTGCCTCATCGACCATGTGGACAACGTATTGCCCGTTGTCGCGGATGTTGATCGTCGTGTCTTTCAGGGCGCCGCTCCCACGTTTGGTCTCCAGGCCCAGCACGAGGACCGGTGGGTTCTCGCCCATGACATTGAAGAAACTGAAAGGCGCGGCGTTGTCGCCGCCCTTTTCCGACCAGGTACTCACGAGCGCGATAGGGCGCGGCACGATGGTGGATGAGAGCAGCTTGTACTGGTCCGCAGGGGGAAGGGCGTTGATGTCGATTTTCATGGAGCGCTTTTCGGAGCACGTATGCGGAAAACGGTTCAAGGATTCAGTGGAAGTAGCTGCTGTGGCTTGCCAGCCACCCGGCGTAATCGGCCAACGCTGGGGCAGCCGTGAACTGCGGCGAAAAATGCAGATCGCCGCGAAGGCGGTCCGTGCTCAGCGTGGTGCGAGGGCGGTTGTCCGGAAAATGGATCGTAGGGATATCGGCTTCGGACCGGTAGCGCCATGAGAAGCCTGGCATGCGTCCCTGGAGCATGTCGCACCACTGCGGCAGCACGCCACTCCAATCCGCATTGACCGACAGGTTGTAAACCTTGTGGGCGGGGCGTTGGGCGGACAGCAGCAGCATCAAGGCGTCGGCGAGGTCGCGGCTGTAGATCATCTCGCGCGGTGCATACACCTCGGGCAGGACGGCTGGCTTGCCTCGCGCCGCAGCCGCGGCGACCTGGCAGAAGGGGCTGAGCAGGTCGCGCACCTGGGTGTTGCCTTCCCACGGACCGAAGACCGCACCGATGCGACCCGCGATGACGTCCAGGCCCCAGGCCTTTCCCAACTTCAAGGCCGCCCGTTCGGCGGCGTACTTCGTGATGGCGTAGAGACTGTCGGGGACCGGTGGAGTCGTCTCTTCATCGAGTGGCGCGGTTCCATACAGATGCTCGCCGTAGACCGTCAGCGAGCTCGGAAACAGCAGCCTCTGCACACCCGCCTGCGCCGCCGCTCGCACGATGGCAAGGGTTGCCGACAAGTTGACGTCGATGATCTGCTGGGGCGCAAGCGATTCCCGGGCGGGGCCGGGTGTGATCGCCGCGCCATGGAAGACGTGCGTGATGCCTCCCGCACCGAAGACCCGCTCGATGTGGCTGGCATTGCAGACATCCCCAGTTTCAACGCGCACGCGTGCCCGCGCGTCGCCGATGGCCTGCATGAAGGGCGCAGGCGGCTCGCGCAAGTCGAAGAAGTCAACCTGGTGACCGTGCCCGAGCAGGGCTTGCGCCAGGTTGAGGCCGACGAACCCCGTCCCGCCAGTGATCAGGACGCGCATCTCAGCCCGACACCAGGGTGTCCGGTGGCATCGAGTAGCAATAGTCCGCGATCTCGCCGGGGCGCGTGAACCAGACACGGTCGGCCTGCGGGTGGGTCTTGCAGTGCTTGAGCGCCTGGCGCAGCGGCCCCAGGCGAAATGGCTGGCCGACGACGAACGTATGCAGTGCGATGGGGCAGACCAAGGGCTGGCGCTCCGACTGCCTGAGCATCTCGTCGAACTGGTCGACGATCATGTCGGCGAACTCGCGTGCCGAATGATGGCGAAATACGATCGCCGGGGAATCGTTGACTTCGATGGGATAAGGCACCGACAGGATCTTTCCTGCGCGCGTGTTCATCCAGATCGGTTGGTCATCGCAGGCCCAGTCGAGCAGATAGGTGTAGCCCGCCTCCTTGAGCAAGTCGGGCGTCACCCAGGTCTCGGCCAGCCAGGGGCCCAGCCAGCCTTTGGGTGGCTTGCCTTCGTTGCGGTTGAGGGCCGCGGTGGCCTCGGCGATCAGGCGCCGCTCGTCCTCTTCCCACGCGGGAAGAATGCGCTCGGCGTTGGTGCGGCCGTGGCCGATGACTTCATCCCCCCGCGCGCGGATGCGCTTGAAGATTTCGGGATGGGCGTCGTAGAGGAACGAGTTCACGTTGTGGCACGCCGGCAGGTCGAGTTCGTCCACCAGGTCCAGCATCCGGGACAGGCCCACACGGTTGCCGTAGTCGCGCCACGCGTAACTGCGATGGTTGGGCGCCGGGTTCGCCAGCCCGACGTCCGAGCCCATGCCCGCGCCGAAGGCAAAGTACTCGATGTTGAAACACAGGTAGAAAGCCAGCCGCTTGCCACCGGGCCAGCTGAAATCCTTGCGCTGGTCGATGACGGAAAACGGATAGCGATCGTGCGTCGGCAGCGGCATGCGTGTCGGCGGCGTGGTGGGGGCTTTGCCAGTTGTCATGTGAGGTACCGTGCGTCAGACCATGATGCCCGGCGGCAGCGCGGCGCAGTGGTCGTAGATTTCCCCGGGGCGCGTGATCCAGACCTTGTCGCGCTGCGGATGGTTGACGATGTGCTCGATCGCCTTGCGCAGCGAATGGAGGCGATGAGGCTGGCCGACGATCATGGTGTGCAGCGCAATGCCGAGCACCAGGGGTTGCCGTTCGGACTGGCGCAGCATTTCCTCGAACTGGTAGACGATCATGTTGGCGAACTCTTCGCCGGAGTGGTGGCGCACCAGTACCTGTGGGGAGTCGTTGATCTCCAGCGAATAGGGCATGGACATCAGCTTGCCGCCGTCGCGCGTCCGCAGCCAGATCGGCTGGTCGTCGCAAGGCCAGTCCATCTCGAACAGGTAGCCGGCCTCCTTGAGGAGGTCAGGGGTGACACGGCTCTGCGACATCCAGGGACCCATCCAGCCACGTGGCGCGCGACCGGTTCTCTCGAGGATGGTGTCCCGGACCGCGGCGATCATGTGCGCTTCGTCAGCTTCCCACCACTGGCCCTGCCGCTCCGCATTGGTGCGGCCGTGGCCGATGATTTCATCGCCCCGCGCGATGATCGGCTCGATCACTTCGGGGCAATAGTCGAATACGGCGGTGTTGACCAGATGGCAGGCCGGCAGGCCGAATTCTTCGAGCAGGTCGAACAGCCGCCAGACGCCGACCCGGTTGCCATAGTCGCGCCACGCAAAGGTGCGCGCATCGGGCGGGGGGAGTTCGTTGGAGACGGCATGGCCCAGGCCCGCACCGAATGCAAAGTGCTCGATGTTCAGCGCGAAGTAGATTCCAAGACGCTTGCCATCCGGAAACGAATAGTCCGGACGGCGGGGAATGGCCGAATAGTCGTAGCGGCCGTGGTGGGGAAGATGCATGTCGAACTCGTTGGATCAGTACTTGGCAGCCTGTTCGTCGTTCGAGGCGCGAAACCGGGCGACTGCGTCCGCGTGGAATTTCCGCTCGGCGGTCCCGTAGTCGGTTTGCGGACGCGGCTCGTCGTCGTAGTACCCATATTCGTCGACGCCGCGCACCAGGGCTGAGGTCAGGCGTGTCTTGCTGGTGCTGCGGGCGTTCGTCGGGATGTAGCTGAAACCCAGCCCGACGCGGCGGAAATTGGTTTCGTTGGGGCCCGAGCAGTGCACCAGGTAGGTGTCGTGCAATGACATCTGCCCCGCCGCCACTGGCATGAATTCGGTGTGCGATTTGTCGAAGGGCACGTCAACGGTCTGCCCCTTCGAAAGCAGAATGTTGTTGGTGTGATTTTCCGCGTGATGAAGTTGCCCCAATCTTTGAGAGCCTGGAACGACTTCCATGCAGCCAGCCGCGACCGGCGCATCGGAAAGCGCGACCCACGCGGTGATCTGGGTGCTGGGGTCGAGGCCGAAATAGGTCGCGTCCTGGTGCCAGCCGATGTAGGCCGGGTCATTGGCCTTCTTCGGCCACACCGACAGGTGAAAGAGGCGGATGTTCGGGCCGATCAGGTCTTCGACCGCGTCGAGCACGGCAGGGTGCCGGGCGATCTCGTCCACCCACTTGAAAAGCAGGTGCGGTTTGAAGTTGAAGCCCTTGCCCAGCTCCAGGTTCTGCGATTGCTCGAAGGACTCGAGCATGTCGAGGTATGCCTTGGCCTGCTCACGGCTGAACACGTCAATGGGCGCGACAAATCCCTTGTGGTTGAAGTGATCGATCTGGTCTTGGCTGAGTTTTTTACCCATGGTGATCTCCTTTGATGAACCTTGGAAGGTGGACGAATGGAAAGAGTTGAATCGGTGGAAGTTCGCTCGGCGGGCGGCGCACGACCTACATCGCGGACCACCCGCCATCGACGAACAGCTGGCTGCCGGTGGTAAAGGACGAGTCATCCGACGCAAGGAAAAGTGCCGCACGCGCGACCTCTTCCGGTTGTCCGAACCGCTGCATCGCGTGGCGATTTGCCCAGCGCTCGCGCGTCGCGGCCGGATCCGGATATCGGGTGAGCGATTTGCGCGACATCGCGGTGTCGATCACACCCGGCATCAGCACGTTGACGCGGATGCCGTCGCGCGCATGGTCGACGGCCATGGTCTTCGCAAGGGTGGCGAGCGCGCCTTTGGAGGCAATGTAGGCGGCATTGTTCCCGGCGCTGGACGCGACAAGCTGCGAGCCCAGGAGAATGACCGAGCCGCTGCAACGCTCGATCATGTGGGGCAGCGCCTCATGCATCCAGAGGTAGCTGCCCTTGACGTTCACTGCGAAGACCTTGTCCCACATGGCTTCGTCGATCGTGGCGACGGTGCCGCCGACGGAGATGCCGGAGCACGGCATGACCACGTCGATGCGACCCCAACGCGCGACGATCGCCGCGACCGTCTCGCGAGCGGCGATGCCGGCGGTGACGTCCGCGACGCCGGTGAATACTTCCGCGCCCTGGAGGCGCAATTTCCCCGCCACCTGCTCGAGGCCGGTGCCATCGATGTCGATAAGGGCGACTTTCGAGCCGTGCGACGCAAAGAGCTCGGCCGTCGCGGCGCCTATGCCCGAGGCCGCCCCCGTGATGATGCTGACGCGGCCCGCGAGTTTTTGAGACGACGCCGGCATGCTGCCTGCAGGATGGGTCATGTCATTCAATCCCGAGATAGGCGCTGCGGATTTTCGGGCTCTGGATCAGCTCTTGCGACGTGCCTTCGGCGACATTCTTTCCAAGCTCCAGGATCACCGCGCGCGAAGCGATGCCGAGCGCCCAGGTCGCGTTCTGCTCGGCCAGGATCACGGCGATCTTTTCGGTCGCCTGAATCTCCAGCAGGATTTCGCCGATCCGCTCGACGATGATGGGTGCCAGGCCTAGCGAAGGCTCATCCAGGAGAAAGAGGCGCGGGTACGACATCAGTGCGCGGCCGATCGCGAGCATCTGCTGCTCGCCGCCGCTCAGGCTGCCCGCGTCCTGCTTGTGCCGCTCCCGCAGGCGGGGAAAGTAATTGAACATCTGCTCCATGCGCGCCTGGATTTCCGCGGTGCTGCGCGTGTAGCCGCCGATCTTCAAGTTTTCGCCCACCGTCAGCCCCGGAAAAACGCGGCGGCCTTCAGGTGAAAAGCCGATGCCCAGGCGCAGGATGTTGTAGGGCTTGACGTCGTTGATCTTCCCGCCTTCCCACTCCATCAGGCCACCGGCGATCGGCACCATGCCGAGGATGGCCTTGAGCGTGCTGCTCTTGCCCGCCCCGTTCGAGCCGATCAGCGCCATCGTCTCGCCGGCCTCGACCTCGAACGACACGCCATTGGTTCCCTGGATGTGGCCGTAGCGAACGTGGAGGTCAGTGACTTTTAGCAGCGGCATATGCTTTTCCCAGATAGGCTTCGATCACCAATGGATTGCCCAGCACCTCTTGCGGTGTGCCCTGCGCGATTTTTTCCCCCTGCGACGCGACGACCAGCCGGTCGCACAGGCCGGAGATGAAGCGCATGTTGTGGTCGATGACGACGACCGTGATGCCGCGGTCGCGTACCCGCTTAATCGTGTCGCGCACCTGGTCGGTCTCCTCGGCGCTGAGCCCGGCGACCGGTTCGTCGAGCAGGATCATTCGCGGCTCGGCCGCGAGCGCAATGACGATGCCGAGGGTCTTCTGGTAACCATAGGGCAGCGCATCGGCTTGCGCGGATGCGACGCTTTCAAGGCCCAGCCAGTTCATGAGGCCCTCCACGCGCTCGATGGTCTTGCGTTGCAATTCGCGTGCGCGGGCCGTTCCAAAGAAGGCTGCGAAATGGCCCGGGTAGCAATGCAGGAAGGCGCCGCGAATGGCGTTTTCGCGAACCGTGCGGCTGCCATAAACCGCCGTGGACTGGAAGGTGCGCACCAGGCCGCGGCGCGCCCGCTTGTGTGGCGCGAGCCGGGTGACGTCTTCGCTGTCGAAGGTGACGGTGCCGCTGTCCGGCAGGATCATGCCGCTCACGAGGTTCACGACAGTGGTCTTTCCGGCGCCGTTCGGCCCGATCAGTCCGAGAATTTCGCCCTGCGCCACGGAAAAGTCGAGGTCGCGCACGGCGTGGAGGCCGCCAAACCTGCGCGACAGTCCTTTGACTTCAAGGAGGTTGCTCATGCTTTTTCCCTATGCAGGAATCTTCGCAGCAGCGCGCGGCCCAGTGCGAAAGCGCCGATCATGCCGCCAGGCAGAACGGCCATCACGATGATCAGGATGATGCCGAAGATGACTTGCTGCAGTTCGACGTAACCGCGCAGCATCTCGGGCAGCGCAACCATGAATCCAGTGCCGACCAGCGGGCCCGCCAGGTAGTACATGCCTCCAAGCACGTTCATCACCACCATGTTGAGCGAGGCGTCCATGTTGTAGGCGCTTGGGTCGATGGCGCGCACCAGGTGCGCCTGCAGCCCGCCCTGGATGCCGACCAGCATGCACGCGATGACGAACACCATGACCTTGATGCGAATCACCGGCACTCCCGAGCACTCGGCAACCCGGTCGGCTTCGCGCACCGAATCGATGACGCGCCCGAGGTCGGAAGTGAGGATGCGCCAGACGATGCCCACGCAGATCGCCGAAACCAGCAGCGCGAAGTAATAAAACTGGAGCGAAGAGCCGAACAAGTCCAGGCTCAAAGGGATTTGCTGGATTCCGTTGGCGCCGCCTGTGATGCCTTGCCATTCGACGAACACCATCCGGATGATTTCGCCGACGAGGAAAGTGACCAGCACGAAGTACTTGCCGGTCAGGCGCAGCACCACGGGGCCCAGCATCAGCGCGAGCAGCCCCGAGGCACAGCAGCCGGCGGTGATCGCAAACCAGAACGGCCAGCCCATTCGCATCTCGAGCACCACGCAGGTGTAGGCGGCGACGCCCATGAACGCAGCGTGTGCCAGCGAGATGTGTCCGGTGCGGATGATCAGGTTCAGGCTGGTCGCACCTATGGTCGCCAGGACCAGCATGGTACCCAGTGTCACGTAAAACGGATTGCTGAAGACCAGCGGCCAGGTCAGCAACACGACCAGCAGGATGCCCAGGCCGGTACAGGACCAGACCCGGCTTCGGGCGTTATTCGGGTTTTCCAAGAAGCCCCCACGGTCTGAAGATGAGCAAGGCGATCACCACGCCGAATGACAGGAAAGCAGAGACGGACGCTCCATAGAACGTAGACAGGAAACTCTCGGCGAAGCCGAGCAGCACACCGCCCAACGCGGCCCCCGGGATGCTCCCCATGCCGCCCAGGATGACGACGATGAACGCCACCATCAGCGGCCTTTCGCCCATGAACGGCGAGAGCGCATACGTCTGCGCGTAGAGACCGCCGGCCAGCGCCGTCATGAACACGGCAATGAAGAAGGCCAGCTTGTAGATGAAAACCGTGTTCACGCCCTGCGACGCCGCGATCTCGACATCCTGCGACGCTGCCCGCATCGCCAGGCCGTGCCGTGTGTGGGTCACGAAGAACCAGAACGCAGCAAGCACGACGAGCGCAACGCCCATGATCACGAGGCGGTCGTACGGCACGACCATGCCAGCCACTTGCAGGATGCCGCGCGCCGCTGTCGGGATGGATTTTTCATTCACCTCGAAGAGCATCACCGCGCCATAGACGATAGCCATGTTCAGCCCGAGCAGGGCGATCATGCTCTGGAACATCTTGTGATAGAACCAGCGGAAGACGAGGCGCTCGAGAATCATCGCACCCAGCGCCACCAGCAGCGCACCACCCAGGATCGCGACCGGGTACGGCAGGTCGTAGACGCCGTACAGGTAATACAGTGCATACCCGCCCAGCATCGCAAAGCCGCCGTGCGCGAAGTTGACGACTTTCATAATGCCGAACAGCAGTGTGAAACCCAGGGCCACCAGCACATAGATCGCGCTCAGGCTCAGGCCATTGATCAGCACCTGAATCAGGATCGGCAAGGTAAACATAGGGTACTCCGGGAGCGATGTTTGGCGGACCCGCGGGCGAATCGCCCGGACGGGTCGGCGACAGTGCGTTATTGGGTTTCGCTACTCAACGCTGCTCGGGGAGCACAACGGCGCGCGTGACCTGCTTGCCGTTCTTGACTTCGACGATCCAGAACTTGAGCAGCAACTGGTGGCGCACGCCATAGTCGCCCATGCCGCCCCACTTCACCGGGCCAAACAGGCCTGCATCGTACCCGTCCATTTTCTCCAGCGTGTCGCGCACCTTGGTCACATCGGTGGTGCCGGCGCGGCGCATTGCTTCGAACATGATGCGAGTGGCGTTGTACCAGACAGGTGTCTGTGCGTTCAGCACGCTATTGCCGTACTTATCCTTGTAGGTTTTGAGAAATTTCTGAGCCTCGGGCTGCGAAAAATCGAACACGTTGAGCGATGTGAAGCCTTCCGCCAGCGGGCCGGCAATGTCGATCACTTCGTCGACCGACGGGCCACCCACCTGCCAGATCGGCGGCTTGAATCCCGCCTGGCGCGCCTGCTTGACCAGCAGCGCGGATTCACCGGGGGCATTGCTGTTGAGGTCCAGCAGGTCCACGTTTTGCGCCATCATGCGTGTCAACAGCGGCGTGAACTCCTTGGTGCCGCGATCGTAGAGTTCTTTCCAGACCGTGAAGCCGTTTTCCTTGTAATAGGCCTCCAGCATCGGAACGACGGATTGACCGACCGCGTCGTTCGGGGCGATCAATGCGACCTTCTTGGTCTCGGGATGGGCGGCGCGATACCACTTGATCATGGCCGGCGCGAACTCCGTCGTGCTGTCCATCACGCGAAAGTTGTAGGGCGATCCGGCGTCGTTCTTCAGGATGGCGCTGGAAAAGCCGTTCGACAGGAGCAGGACATTGGCCGGGCTGGTCACCGCGACCGCGCTCAGGACAGACGGCGAACCGATGGGGCCGATGATGAACTTGGCCTTCTCGACGTTGACGAGGCGCTCGGCCGCGAGACGGCCACCGGCTGAGGTGTACTGATCGTCGAACATCACCAGCTTGGGCGCGTACGTCTTGCCACCGATCTTCAGCCCGCCGGCAGCCTGTACTTCGTCGATCGCCATCTGCATGCCTCGCTGCAGTGCGATGCCCCACGCGGTGCCGCCGCCGGACAGCGGGCCAATGCCGCCTATCTTCAGTTCCTCCTGCGCACCAGCGCTCCCCGCGAGAAGGCAAGCCGCGACAAAAGCAATCGCTTTCAATTTCTTAAACATGTCGTACTCCAGTAAAAATTAAATGCACAACCAGTGCCTGCGTCAAAGATTCAGCTTCGTTGCATCCAGTGCCCTTTCGACGAGCGCCCCGCTGTCCAGCAGGGCCTGATCGGCGCCGCAAGCACCGATGAGCTGCACGCCCAGTGGCAAGACCCCGGATTTGCCGTGACCGAACGGCAAGGTCAGGCAGGGCGCTCCCAAGGTGGTCCACGCACGATTGAAGGTGGAACTGCCGGTTCCCTCGCTCTTGACCGGCGCTTCGCCTGGCGCGCTGAAGCTGAGCAGCAGGTCGAAGTGAAGCATCGTCGCCGCGAATATCCGGCGGCAGTTCTGCGCGAGTTTGCGCGCGTTGTCGTAGTCTGTGTCGGTAATCGACCGGCCGGTTTCTATCAATGCGAGCGTAGGGGGTCCCAGGAGCTCGCGCCCGCGCCGGTAGTCGTCGTCGGCGATGCGCGCACCCTCATAGGCCATGATGGTGCGGTTCGCTGTACTCAATCCGGCAAAGAGGGACAAGGGCAGATCGGCGGGGCTGACGGTCATCCCGTGCAGCCGCATCCGTCGCGCAGCCAGCTCGAGCGCCTCGCGCGAGGCCGCATCTGCTTCGTCAACGTGCGGGCCCGGATACACACCAACGCGCAGGGGCTCGCGCCGTGGCGCCGCCGGTTGTCCAGTACGTACGTGCATCCCGGCCAGCACTGGATACATGAGTGCGACATCGGCGACGCTGCGCGCATGGATGCCTATCGTGTCCATGCTGGGCGCCAACGGGCGGATCCCCGCCATCGTCACCGCGGCAAACGAGGGCTTGAACCCGACAACGCCGCAATAGGCCGAAGGCCTGATGGTGGATCCGCCGGTCTGCGATCCGAGGGCGACCGGCACCATGCCGTCGGCTACCGCGGCCGCCGAGCCGCTGGATGAACCACCGGGCGTGTGCCGCACGTCATGCGGATTGCAGGTGGCCGCAGGATGCACGTACGCGAACTCGGTCGTGGTTGTCTTGCCCATGATGATCGCGCCCGCCGCGCGCAAGCGGCTGACGACGGTCGCGTCGGTGTCCGGACAGTGGCCTTCGTAGAGTGCCGAGCCGTAGCCGGTCGGCATGTCTGCCGTGTCGATGATGTCCTTGATGCCGACCGGCACGCCATACAGCGGCTGCACGGAGGTGCGGGGTTTGAGCGCGCCTGCCGCGCGCCGTGATTGGGCGGCGTCATGCCAGGCCCAGGCCTTGATATGCGGCTCGCGTTGCGCGATGCGCTCGAGGCATTCCTCCATGACGCTCTCGGGCGTCGCCTGGCCGCCGTCGATCGCGGCTGTGATATCAAGGGCCCGCCGCCAGGCTGGCAGCCCACGTTGCGTCGGTTCGATGAACTGTGCGGTCATGGCGGGATACCCGGTCGGCGCTGCATCGTCCGCGTTGCGCGCTCATACGCCGCGCCGGCGCGCAGCACGGTGATTTCATCGTGCTGCCGGCCGACGAACTGCACCGACAGCGGCAGGCCGCTTTGCGACGAGCCCGCCATCAATGCGAGTGCGGGATGGCCCGTCAGATTGAACGGCGAGCGCGCATTGCGCGAGTAGGTGCGCGTGCAGGCCTCTTCGTCGTCGATTTCGCAGGCCGGGTCCAGGGAATTGGCCGCCACCAGGATGTCCACATCGCGAAAGGCATCTTCGACCGCACAGATCAGCCTGCCACGCTCCTCCTGCGCCTGCACATACTGGCCCGCCGACAGCAGCGCGCCCGGGATCAGCTTGCGGCGCGAGATGCCCGAGTAGTCGGCCGGTCGCTCGGCCATCCATTTGGCATGGACGGCCCAGGACTCGGCGTGGAAGATCACGCGCTGCACCGCCGTGAACTTCTGCAGCCGCGGCAGTCCGATGTCGCGCACGACAGCTCCATCGTGTTGCAGCACGCGCATCACGTCGTCGATCGCGGCGGTGACTTCAGGCGATGCCGGAAGGTCGGTTTCGTGGAACTGCCGCACCAGGCCTATCCGTAGCCCGCGCACGCCGCGGTCGAGGTCCGCTCCATACCGAGGCCGGCACTCGTGGGCGACGACCGATGCAATGGTGTCCATCATCAGGGCCAGGTCGGCCGTCGTCCGCGCCATGGGCCCGACGTGGTCGAGTGTGTGGCAAAGCGGGAATACGCCGCGGCGCGACACGAGGTCGTAAGTCGGCTTGAGGCCCACGATGCCGCAGTGTCCGGCGGGGTTGCGAATCGAGCCCCCGGTGTCGGTGCCCAGCGCGACCGGCAGCATGCCGCTCGCGACTGCCGCGCCACTTCCCGAAGACGAGCCGCCGGGCTGGTGGTTGCGGCTCCAGGGATTTCGCGCCGGTGGAAAGGGCAAGTCATGTGCCGGCCCGCCGATGGCAAATTCGTGCAATGCCAGCTTCCCCAGGAAAATCGCGCCGGCGGCGCGCAGCCGGCTCACGACGTCCGCGTCCGACGCAGCGATGTTGTCCAGCATGATCTTCGAGTGGCAGGTGGTCGGCAACCCTGCGACATCGATGATGTCCTTGATGCCGACGGGTACGCCGTGCAGCGGGCCGAGTGATCTGCCCGCGGCAATCTCCCTGGTTGCGAGCGCCGCCATATCCATCGCGCTATCGGCTTCGATCCGGATGAAGGCGTTGAACCGTGGCTCGGTGTGCTCGATGTGCTGAAGCAGGCTGCCCACCAATTCGACAGGCGAGAGCTCGCGGCTCGCGTAGGCAGCGCCGATTTCGGTGGCGGTCAACCAGTGAAGGTCGCTCACATGCCATCCGTTTCCGCGATGGCCGGCGACAGCCCGCTGTCTGCGCGGATCAACGCCGCAAAGGATTCACGGACATTGATTGCGGTTCTGACTGCGGCCATAACGTCCGCCGGAAACAGGGCCATCGCCTCTTCCAGGCCTGCTTCGGACAGCAGCAGCCTATGAGCTTCGTCAAGCATCAGGACTTCCTGATCCGCCATGTCGATACCTTGATTTCGTTTTGCAGTGCTCGAAGTAAATCAGGTTGAAATGAAGTTTGTATTTGATAATCGTTAGCGATTATTAGCGAATGACTATAAGCAGTGATAAGCTGGCTCATACAGCTGGACAGTGTGGACGCGACCAACGTACGGGAGAAGCTCATGATGAACATCAAGTACAGGCAGCTGAAGGCCTTTACGCTTGCTGGGCAACTCGGATCCTTCGTCCGCGCTGCCGATGCGCTTGCGGTCACGCAGCCTTCGTTTTCGGTCCTGATCCGCGAACTCGAGCACGACCTGGGCATGCAGCTTTTTGAGCGCACCACCCGCAGTTGCCATATGACGGCGGCCGGTGCGTCCTTCTACGAGGAAGCTCATGCGGTGCTGCAGGACCTGGAGTCGGTCTACCAGCACGCCCGCGACATCAGCGCAGGTCGACGGGGCAAAGTGGAGATCGCGGCAGTGGCATCGCTGGCCTCCGGGATCCTCGCCGAGGCGGTCAGCGTCTTTCACCTGCAATATCCCGACGTCCGCATGCAGATGAGGGAGGCGCTCAACACCGGCGTCATCAGTGCGGTGAAGCAAGGTGAGGTGGAACTCGGCATTGCCGGTGCCCTGTCGGGCGATCCGGAACTCGAATTCATGCCGCTTTTCACCGACCGCCTGATGGTCGTCGCGCCGATGGGTCACCCGGCCGTGCAGGGCAAAGTGAGTTGGGAAACGCTCGGCAGGCATCCACTGATCCTGCTCGGCTCGGGTTCCGCGGAGCGCGCATTGCAGCTCAGCAAGGTCAGGGTGACGCCGGCTTTCGAAGTAGCCCACATGGCCACGGCGCTTGCCCTGGTTCGCCATGGCATGGGCATCACGGTCTTGCCGGGGAGCGCGTTGTCCGGCCTGAATGTCAAAGGCCTGCACTATGAACCGATGCCGGGAAAAGTGGCCCGACGGGAGCTGGGAGTGCTCTATCGCAGCAAGCGATTGCTCGGGCCTGCCGCGCGTGCGTTCATACAGGTACTGAAGGAAATGGTGCCGAGTGACCCGGCCATTCAAAAGATATCCGGCGCTTCCGCAGCGAATTGACCAAGGCGGTTCGTCGAGTGGTGCTGCCGCAGGCGCCGCACCGCTGCGCCACAATCGAAAACATGGACAAAGTCGATGCAATCGTGATCGGTGCGGGCGCCGTGGGCCTGGCGGTGGCTCGCGCGCTGGCCCATGCTGGACTCGAGACCATCGCGTGCGAGTCGCAAACCGCCATAGGGCAAGGCGTGAGCTCCCGTAACAGCGAGGTGATCCACGCAGGGCTGTACTACGCACCTGGCTCGCTCAAGGCGCGGCTTTGCGTGCGCGGCAAGGAATTGCTGTACGAACTCTGCGCATCGCACGGGGTTTCGCACCGCAACTGCGGCAAGCTGGTCGTCGCTTGTACCGGAAACGAGATCGCTGCGCTGAGGGGCTTGCAGGATCGTGCGATGGCCAACGGCGTCCCGGTGGATTGGATGGACGCCAGCCAGGCACGGGAGCTCGAACCCGCGCTGCAATGTGTTGCGGCGCTTTCGTCGCCCACCACCGGGATCGTCGACAGTCACGGTTTCATGCTCGCGCTGCAGGGCGATTTCGAAGCCGCCGGTGGCATGGTCGCGCTGGGTTCGGCTGTCGTGTCGGCGCGACTGGGGAAGGGCGGCGAACCGCATGTCGTCACGTTCGCCGACGGCAGCGAGGTGGCAGCACGCATCGTTGTCAACTCCGCCGCCTTGCACGCATGCGCGTTGGCCCGCCATTTCGAAGGTCTGGATCAACGTTTCATCCCGCACGACTATTTTGCCAAGGGCAGTTACTACTCGCTCGCCGGACGCGCCCCCTTCGCCCGGCTGATCTATCCCGCGCCGGCGGACTCGTGGCTGGGGGTGCACCTCACGCTCGACCTGGGTGGCCAGGCGAAGTTCGGCCCGGACTTCGAGTGGCTGGACGTCCGCGACCCGTCTCAGATCGACTACACGGTGGATCCGCACCGTGCCCACGGTTTTTACTCCGAGGTTCGCCGCTACTGGCCCGCACTGCCCGACGGCGCGCTGCAGCCAAGTTACAGCGGTGTGCGGCCCAAGATCCACGGGCCGGGCGAGCTCGCGCCCGACTTCCGCATCGACGGACCGTCGCTGCACGGCGTCCCGGGCTTGGTCAATCTCTTCGGCATCGAGTCGCCCGGCCTCACCAGCGCGCTGGCGATCGCGGAGCATGTGGACGCCTTGCTGGGCGACGCAGCGGCATGAAGCGGCCCCTCTCCTGGATCGCGTGGCTCGTTGCGGCGCTGGCGGGGCACGCGGCCGCGCAGTCCTTGCCGGCGGTCACCGTCACCGCGACACGAACACAAGCCGCGCCCTTCGAAGTACCGGCGTCCGTGGACGTGATCGAAGGCGACAGGCTGCGCTCGGCGGGCCGTGCGGAAGTCAACCTGTCCGAAGGCATCGCGGGGGTGCCCGGCGTCGCCGCGCGCGACCGGCAGAACTACGCGCAGGACCTGCAGCTGTCCATCCGCGGCTTCGGAGCGCGTTCGACCTTCGGCGTGCGCGGCGTGCGCATCTATGTCGACGGCATTCCCGCGACCATGCCCGACGGCCAAGGCCAGCTCTCGCACATCGACCTGTCGTCGGCCGGCCGCGTGGAATTGCTGCGCGGGCCTTTTTCCGCGCTGTATGGCAATTCGTCCGGTGGGGTACTTCAGGTGTTCACCGAGCGCGGTGCCGGCCCGCCTGTCGTTTCCGCAAGCTTCGCAACCGGCAGCGACGGGCTGTCGCGCCCGTCCGTTCGAGCCAGCGGCTCGACACCATCGCTGGGCTATTCGGTGGGCGCCAGCCATTTCACGACCGATGGCTTTCGCGACCACAGCGGCGCGCAACGCGACGTCGCCAACGCACGGCTGGACTGGCAGCATGGCGCGGACAGCGACTGGATGCTGGTGGCCAACGCGCTGGACTTGCGCGCGGACGATCCGCTCGGCCTCTCGCGCGCGCAGTTCGAAACCGCGCCGCGGAGCGTGGACGCGTCCGCCGGGGCCTTCGACACGCGAAAGACCGTGCGGCAAAGCCAGCTGGGACTCGTGAACGAGAGAAAACTCGGCGCCGGCAACAGCCTGCGCGTGATGGTGTACGGCGGTCAGCGGGACACACAGCAGTTCCAGGCGATCCCCGTCGGTGCGCAGGCCAGCCCCTTGCATCCCGGAGGCGTGATCGGGCTGGCTCGCCGCTATACAGGTGCGGACCTGCGCTGGACGTCGAAGGGCGAGCTCGCCGGTCAGGCGCTCGAGTGGGTTGGGGGCGTGGCCTTCGACACGATGGACGAACACCGCGTGGGGCGCCAGAACTTCATCGGGCCGCTGCTCGGTGTCGAAGGTGCGTTGCGGCGCGATGAAGACAACCGCGTCTCGAACCTCGACCCCTACCTGCAGGGAGTGTGGAAGCTCGCGCCGCGCTGGACGCTCACGGGCGGTGTGCGGCACAGCAGCGTGCGCTTCTCGTCGAGCGACCGCTACGTGTCGGGCGCGAACGGCGACGACAGCGGCAGCGTGCGGTACAGCGCAACCCTGCCTGCCGCCGCGCTGATGTTCGCACTGGCGCCGGACACGCGTGTCTATGTGGCGTCCGGACGGGGCTTCGAAACGCCGACCTTCAACGAGCTCGCGTACCGGCCGGACGGGACGCCGGGACTCAACTTCGCGCTGCGGCCCGCGCGCAGCGCGAACCTGGAGGCCGGGATCAAGGGACGCGGCGGCGACATCGCCTCGCTTCGCACGCATTGGAGCGCGGCTTGGTTCCGCACACGGACGCGCGACGAAATCGTGACCCAGACCAACGGCGCCGGCCGCAGCACCTTCCAGAACGCCGGCACCACGCGTCGCGAAGGCGTGGAGCTCTCCTGGTCCGCAAGCCTGGCGCCCGGGTGGCGCATGCAGTTCGCGCAGACTTGGCTGGATGCCCGGTACCGGGAGGCCTTCCGCACGTGCGCGGTCACGCCCTGCGCGGCGCCGTCCCTCGTGGTTCCTTCCGGCAATCGCATTCCCGGCACCGCGCGCTCGACCACGGCGGCCGAAGTGGCCTGGGCGCCACGCACCGGCTGGCAGGCGGGTGCGGAACTGCGCCGCTCCAGCCGCGTCTACGTGAACGACAGCAACAGCGATGCCGCTCCCGCATTCACGACGGTCGCACTGAATGGCGGCTACGTGTTCGACCTGCAGCCCTGGACGCTCGCCGTCACGGCGCGCATCGACAACCTGCTCGATCGCCGCTACGCGGGATCCGTGATCGTGAACGAAGGGAACGGCCGCTACTTCGAGCCCGCGCCGGGCCGCAGCTACATCGTCAAATTCGCGGGCAGCTACGCGTTCTAGGACGGTCGGGCGGCCTGCCGTTCGCGCGCCAGCTCGCGGATCGCCCGGGCGGACTGGCTGACGAGGTCGGGCCCGCGATAGATCAGGCCGGTATAGACCTGCACCAGGTCCGCGCCCGCGCGAATCTTGCTCACCGCGTCTTCGGCGCTCATGATGCCGCCCACCCCGATGATCGGGAAATCCGGACCTAGCGCTGCACGCAGTTGCGAGATCACGCGGTTGCTCGCCGCGAGCACCGGCGCGCCGCTCAAGCCTCCCGCTTCTTCCGCATGCGGCATCCCCTTGACCGCTTCCCGGCTGATGGTGGTGTTCGTCGCGACGACGCCATCCATGCCATGGCGTTTCAAGGTCGCGGCGATCAGGCGCACCTGCGCTTCGTCGAGGTCCGGGGCGATCTTCACGAAGACGGGCACGCGCCGTCCGTGCAGGCGCGCCAGTTCCTCCCGCCGGGCCGCGATGGCGCCGAGCAGGCCGTCCAGCGCCTCGTCGGACTGCAGGGAGCGCAGGTTGGCCGTGTTGGGGCTGGAAATGTTGACGGTCACGTAGTCCGCATGCGGATACACGCCGTCCAGGCAGGTGAGGTAGTCGCTGGTCGCGTTCTCGATCGGGGTGGCGGCGTTTTTGCCGATGTTCAACCCGAGGATGCGGCCCTTCGCGCGGAAGGACGAGCGCTTGACGTTCGCGATGAAGGCATCGAGGCCGTCGTTGTTGAAGCCGAGGCGGTTGATCAGCGCGCCCGCGCGCGGCAGCCGGAACATCCGCGGCTTCGGGTTGCCCGGTTGCGGCTTGGGCGTTACCGTGCCCACTTCGACGAAACCGAAGCCGATCGCGCCCAGCCCGTCGATGCAGCGCGCGTTCTTGTCGAGGCCGGCGGCCAGCCCGACCCGATTGGGAAAGCGCAGGCCGGCGATCTCCACCGGGTCCTGCACCATGCCGTTGGTGTATGCCCACGCGAGCGGCGTGCCCTGCAGCCGTGCGAGCGATTGCATCGTCAATTCATGCGCCGTCTCCGGGTCCAGGCCGAACAGGAAGGGGCGGGCGAGCGAGTAGGGGAGCAGCGACATGGATAATTTGCGTGAACTGAAGGAATTGTCTCAAATGACCCAGGATGAACTGAAAGCGCTGGTCGGCCAGGCGGCGCTGCAATACGTGGTGCCAGGAGAAATCGTGGGCGTCGGCACGGGATCGACCGTCAACAAGTTCATCGACGCGCTGGCCTCGATGAAGGACAGGATCAAGGGCGCGGTGTCGAGCTCCGTCGCCTCTACCGAGCGCCTGCAGGCGCTGGGCATCCCGGTGTTCGACAGCAACGCGGTGGAAGAACTCTCGGTGTACATCGACGGCGCCGACGAGATCGACGGGCGCGGCTACATGATCAAGGGAGGCGGCGCCGCCCTCACGCGCGAGAAGATCGTCGCCGCGCAGTCGCGGCGCTTCGTCTGCATCGCGGACGAATCGAAGCTGGTCGGGACGCTCGGGCGTTTCCCCGTGCCGGTGGAGGTCATCCCGATGGCGACGCAGCGCCTGATCCGGCAATTCGCGGCGATGGGCGGCAGCGCGCAAGTGCGGATGAAGGATGGCAAGGCGCTGGTGACCGACAACGGCCAGTCCATCGTGGACGTGAGCGGGCTGCGCATCGCGGACCCGCTGGCATTCGAGGATGAAGTGAGCCAGTGGCCCGGCGTGGTGACCGTGGGCGTATTCGCGCACCAGAAGGCCGCCGTGTGCCTGCTGGGCACCGCCGGCGGCGTCAGGACGATCGAATACTGATCAGAAGCGGATGCCCTTGGGGTTGTCGGGCGTCGGGCCGGGCTCCGCGGCAGGGCCCGCGGCAGTGGCCGGCGCTGGCGGCGGCGGCGGGGCCGGCCTCGCCGCCTGCTGCTCCTGGACTGCCACGAGCGGCGTCACCGGCGCCCTTGCGTAACCCGCGGGCAGCTGCGATGTCTTGGGGTAGCCTGCCGCGTCGAGAAACTGGGTCCACTCGACTTCCGAATAGCCGCGCAACTGCTGGCCGCCTATGGTGAGGAACGGAACCGAGCTCGCGCCGGCCAGGCGCTTGAGCGCCTCGATGTCCTCATTGCTCGTGACGGACTTTTCGCTGAACGGGATCCCGCGCGCCATCAGCATGCCCCGGCCCGTCGTGCAGGGCCCGCAGCCAGGCGCGGTGTAGAGCGTGACGGGATAGCGGGTCGCGGCCTGCCGCAGCTCGAAGGGGAACGACGCGGCGTCCGTGGCAGCGCTCAGCGACAGCGTCGAACCCTTGGAGCCGCTTCCGTCGGCGGGCGGCTTGTCGGAAAAGGTCACGCGGCCATCCGGCCCGACGATGCGATAGATCTGTTGCGCATTTGCATCGCTTGCACCGATTCCGGTGAGCGCGAGGCACCCGAGGACGGCGGCGGCGGCGATGGGGCGGGCAAGAATCATCGGTGTCATCTCCTTGAGTGTCACGCCATGCCCTGGTGCCGCAGCAGGGCGTCCAGGGTGGGCTCGCGCCCGCGGAACGCCTTGAAAGACTCGATGGCGGGCCGGCTTCCGCCGGATTCCAGGATGGCTTGACGGTATTTTCGCCCGGTTTCGATGCTTGGCAAGCCGTCTTTGCCCGCCGTTTCCTCGAAGGCGGCGTACGCGTCGGCGCTCAGGACCTCGGCCCACTTGTAGCTGTAGTAGCCGGCGGCATAGCCGCCCGCGAAGATGTGGCTGAAGGTGTGCGCCGTGCGGCTGAACGCAGGCGGCTGCAGAACGGACACTTCTTCGCGCACCTTGGCGAGCAGGGGCATGAAATCCTCGGCCGGGTCGTGCTCGGTGTGCAGGAGCATGTCGAACAGCGCGAATTCGATCTGGCGCAGGGTGCCCAGGCCGCTCTGGAAATTCTTGGCGGCGAGCATCTTGTCGAAGAGTTCGCGCGGCAGCGGCGCGCCGGTCTCCACATGGGCGGTCATGTGGCGCAGCACGCTCCATTCCCAGCAGAAGTTTTCCATGAACTGGCTGGGCAGTTCCACCGCGTCCCACTCGACGCCGCTGATGCCCGAGACGTCGCGTTCGTTCACCTGCGTGAGCATGTGCTGCAGGCCATGGCCCGATTCGTGGAAGAGGGTGATGACGTCGTCGTGCGTGAGCAGCGGCGGCTTGCCGTCCACGCCCTCGGCGAAGTTGCACACGAGATGCGCGACGGGGGTCTGCAGCCGGCCGTCGTCCGGGCGCAGCCAGCGGGCGCGCACGTCGTCCATCCACGCGCCGCCGCGCTTGCCCGTCCGCGCCGCGGGATCGAGGTAGAACTGGCCGACGAGTTCCGTCGTCATCCGCTCGCCCTGCTTGCGTTCGCGCTCGATGCGATAGAACTCGACGCCCGGGTTCCACACGGGCGCGACGTCGCGGCGGATGGTCACTTCGAACAGCGTCTCGATGATCTTGAAGAGGCCAGCCAGCACTTTCGGCGCAGTGAAGTACTGCTTCACCTCCTGCTCGCTGAACGCGTAGCGCTCCTCCTTGAGCTTCTCGCCGATGAAGGGCCAGTCCCAGGATTGCGGGTCTGCGATACCGAGCTTCGCCGCGGCGAAATCGCGCATGTCGGCCACGTCCTGTTCGGCGTAGGGCCGGGCGCGTTTGGCGAGATCGCGCAGGAAGTTGACGACTTCCGCGGGCGAGTGGGCCATCTTCGCGACCAGGGATTCCTCCCCGAAGTTGGCGAAGCCCAGGAGCTGCGCTTCTTCCTTGCGCAGGGACAGGATCTCCCGGATGTTGGCGCTGTTGTCGAACTTCGTATCGCCCTGGTCGCTCGCGCGGGTCACATAGGCGCGGTACATGCGCTCGCGCAGGGCGCGGTCGGTGGCGAACTGCATCACGGGCAGGTAGCTGGGCATTTTCAGCGTGAGCTTGTAGCCGTCCTTGCCGTCGGCCTGCGCCGCTGCGCGGGCCGCCTGGACGACGTCTTCCGGCACGCCGCCGAGTTCTCCCTCGCTCGCGTAGTACGCGAAGGCGTCGGTGGCATCCAGTGCGTTCTCGCTGAATTTCTGCCCGACTTCCGCCTGCTTTTCCTGGATGGCGGCGAACCGCTCCTTCGCGGCGCCGGTCAGCTCGGCGCCGCCCAGCACGAAGTTGCGGATGGCATTCTTGTGGGCCTGGCGCTGCTCCGGGTTGAGGTTCGCGGGGTCGATCGCCTTGTACTTCGCGTAGAGCCGCTCGTCCGAGCCGAGGCGCGTCCAGAACTCGGTGACTTTCGGCAGCGACTCGTTGTAGGCCGCGCGCAGTTCGGGCGTGTCGGCCACGCCATTGAGGTGGCTCACGACGCCCCATGAGCGGCCGAGGCGCTCGGTCGCGGTGTCAAGCACCCTGGCGATGTCGTCCCAGCGGCTCGGGAAGCCGGGTTGCGTCACCTGCTCCAGCGCGGCGTCGGCGTCCGCCAACAGCGAATCCATCGCGGGGGCGACGTGCTCCGGACGCACGGCGTCGAAGAGGGGAAGGTCGGTGAAGTCGAGTAGGGGATTGCTCATCCCCCTCATTTTGCGTCAGCCGCGGCCCTTTCAACGGGCCGCGGCATTGCCGTTCTCAATGGGCGCGATTCGCCGCCCGCTCCGCTGCTTCCAGCGTATTGACGAGCAGCATCGCCCGCGTCATGGGCCCCACGCCTCCAGGGACGGGCGTGATCCAGCCGGCGACCTCGCTCACCCCGGCGAAATCCACGTCACCGCAGAGCTTGCCGGCCTCGTTGGTGTTCATTCCGACGTCGATGACGACCGCGCCGGGCTTGACCATGTCGGCGGTGAGCACATTGCGCTTGCCGACAGCGGCCACGACCACGTCGGCCTGGAGCGTCATCGCTTTCAGGTCGCGCGTCGCGCTGTGGCAGATGGTGACGGTCGCGTTGCGGCCGAGCAGCATCATCGCCATCGGTTTGCCGACGATGTTGCTGCGTCCGATGACGACGGCGTGCTTGCCGCGCAGGTCATAGCCGATGGATTCCAGCATCTTCATGCAGCCGTGCGGCGTGCACGGCCAGAATCCGGGGCGCCCGACCATCAATGCGCCGGCGTTGGCCACGTGGAAGCCGTCGACGTCCTTGGCGGGAGCGATGGTCTCGATCACGCGCTGCGAATCCATGTGCCTGGGCAACGGCAGCTGCACGAGGATGCCGTGGACGGCGGGGTCGTTGTTCAACGCCTCGATGCGGGCGAGGAGCTCGTCCTGCGTCAGCGTGGCCGGATAGCGCTCCAGCGTCGCCGCCAAGCCGGTCTCGGTGCTGTCGTTGACCTTGTGCTTCGTGTAGACCGCGCTGGCGGGGTCGTCGCCGACCATGATGATGGAAAGCGCCGGTTGGATGCCCCGCGCCTTCAGCGCCTGCGTGCGCCCGAGCACTTCGGCGCGGATCTGCTGGGCAAGCGCCTTGCCGTCGATGATGGATGCAGTCATGAAAGGAGGAAATAGGACGCGTCCCGCGAGGGTCGCGTTGAACCCGTCAACCCTTGGGGGCGTTCTGGCCGAGCGCGATCTTCAGCAGGTCGGCGACCGTGTTCGCGTTGAGCTTTTCCATGATGTTGGCGCGGTGCGCCTCCACCGTCTTGATGCTGATGCCCAGGTCGTCCGCGATCTGCTTGTTCAGGCGGCCTGCGACGATGCGCTCGAGCACCTGCGCTTCGCGCGACGTCAGTTTGGACAGCAGGGCGTCGCGGCTCGCGGCGCTCTGGGATTCGGCGAACGCGCCCTTCGCGTAGTCGAGCATGCGCTCGACCAGGCTCACGAGCTCGTCTTCCTTGAAGGGCTTCTGGATGAAATCCATCGCGCCCTTCTTCATCGTGTTCACGGCCATCGGCACGTCGCCGTGGCCGGTGATGAAGACGATGGGCAGCGGCGACTTGCGCTCGATCAGGCGGTCCTGCAGCTCCAGCCCCGTCATCCCGCCCATGCGGATGTCGACGATCAGGCAGGCGACTTCGCGCGGGTCGTAGCGGGAGAGGAAGGATTCGGCGGAATCGAAGCAGCGGACGCGGTAGTCCTTGCCTTCGAGCAGCCATTGCAGGGAATCGCGGACCGCTTCGTCGTCGTCGACCACATAGACGGTGCCCTTCTTGGGAATCAAACTCATACTGTAATCCCGGCGTCCTTGTTAGCTATGCTATTTGTAGCGCCGGAGACAGGAATCCAGAAGGAGAAGCGGCAGCCGGCAACTTCCGCGCCATTGTAGATGTTCTCGGCCTGCATGCGCCCCTGGTGCGATTCCACGATGGTGCGGCACAGGTTCAGGCCGATTCCCATGCCTTCCACCTTGGTGGAGAAGAAGGCTTCGTAGAGCCTGTCCATCACCTCGGGCGCGAGGCCCGCGCCGGAGTCGAGCACCGAGAACTCGACCACCGAGAGCTGCTCGATCTGCCGCGGGATCACGCGCAGCTCCACGCTGCGGCGCGACGCCGGACGCCGCGCGTGCTCGATCGATTCCGCCGCGTTCTTCAGCAGGTTCACCAGCACCTGCTCGATCAGGATCGGGTCCACGAGCAGCCGGGGCAGGCGCGCGGCGACGTAGTGCGACAGCCGCACGTTGCGGCGGCGCAGTTCGATCTCGGCGAGTTCCACCGCTTCGTTGACCATCAGCGCCACGTCGGAGAGCGTGCGGTTGGGCTCGCTGCGCTTCACGAAGGAGCGGATGCGCTGGATGATCTGGCCCGCGCGCTGCGCCTGCCGGGCGGTCTTGTCGAGCGCGGCGAGCAGGTCTTCCTCGTTGATCTGCTTGCCCTTGATGCGCGAGACCAGCCCGTTGCAATAGTTGTTGATGGCCGTGAGCGGCTGGTTCAATTCATGCGCCACGCTGGATGCCATCTCGCCCATCGTCACGAGGCGGCTGGCCGACTGGGCGCGCTCGGCCTGCGTCGCCGACATTTCCTCGGCATGGCGTCGCGGCGTGATGTCCGTCGCGATCACCATCTGCGCGAGCCGCCCATCGACCCAGTTGAGGTAGCGCGATCGCACTTCCAGCCACTTGCCCAGTTCGGGGACGAAGATCTCGGCGTTCTCGGATTGCGCGGCGGTGAGGCCGCCTGTGGGCAGGCCCACGAACGAGTCCACCTCGTCGAGCGATTCGTCGGTGCGCGGCTGCTCGGGCACGCCGGCCTGCGCGACCATCTGCAGGTGCCCGGCCGTCTGCACACCGAACCACAGGCGATACAGCTTGTTGGCGAACAGCAGTTCCTCGCTGCCCAGCGGCGCGACGGAGACGGACGCGTCGAGTGCTTCCAGCACCGTGGTGAAGCGCTCGTAGGAGGCCGAGAGCTGCTCGCGGATGCGGTTGGGCTCGGTGATGTCCGTCATCGAGGTCATCCAGCCGCTCTGGTGGCCCTTCGCATCGACCAGCGGGGACACGTACAGGCGAGCGTCGAACAGCTTGCCGTCCTTGCGCTTCACGCGAACCTGGAACCCGCCGGCGGTGGTGCGGCCCTGGAGTTCGTCATCCAGGCGCGCGGCCAGCAGGTCGCGGTCATCCTCGGGCCAATAGGGGAAGGGCGGCGTGCGCCCGACCAGCTCCGACTCGCTCCAGCCCGTCATCTGGCAGAACGCCGCGTTCACATAGGTGATGCGCCCCTGCAGGTCGAGCGCGCGCATGCCCGTGAGCATGGAATTTTCCATCGCGCGGCGAAAGCTCGTCTCGGCGAGCAGCGCCTGCTGCGCCTGCATGCGGCGCCGCGTGTGGCGCCAGTTGCCGATCAGCATCCAGGCGGTCATGGCCGACAGGGCGATCACGAGCCAGAAAAGGCCGCTGCCGATTACGCCGAGCGAGGTGCGGTACGCCTGTGCGCGGATGATGAGGCCGTTGCCGACGGGCGAGACGGGCACCTCGTATTCGTTGGGCTGCGCTGCCCAGGGCAGCAGCTGGGTCGCGGGGTTGCGCGGCGGCACCGAACTGCCGGCGAGCACACGCGACTTGCCGTCCAGCAGCGCGACGGCGTACTTCGCCGACACCTCGGTGGGCACGCCGTAACGCAGCAGGCCGTCGATGGAGTATTCGCCGAGGATCACGCCGGCGAAGCGACCCTGGTCGGTGAGGGGAATGTGCAGTTGCAGCAGTCCGGTGTTGCCTTCCGCATTCGGGGCCGGCTGCGAGTAGACGGGCTGCTGCAGGTCGCGGGCCAGCGTGTAGATGCTTTCGGTCTCCCCTGTGCGAAGCACTTCCCCGGGATTGCGCACCTGCTGGCTCCCGAGGCTGGGCGCGGCGTAGGTCGCCTTGATGCGCCGCTTCTCGTCGATCCAGGTGACGGCCTGCAGCTCTGGGTACTGGATCACCATCGACTCGGCGCGGCCGATGAATTCCTCGGCGTCCACTTCCTTGTTGGAGATGTCCCGCGCGATCCGCATGAGCTGTTCCTGCCGCTCGAGCAGGCGCAGGCGGATGCGCTGCTGCGCGTATTCGACGTCGCGCTTCACCGCTTCCTGCTCGCGGTCCATCTCCTCGAGCCGCAGGTATCCGAATGCGGAGACGATCGCGGCGAGGAAGAGCAGGACCGCGGCGAGCGGCGCGAGCATCGCGAAGCGGTCTTGGCGCACCGGCGTCTGGCGGCGCCACCAGTGCCGCCACCAGGACGCTGGCACTGCGGCGTCGTGCATGTCGGGAGCGTGGGTGGAGTCTTGCATGAAGCTTCGAGTGTAGGGGCAGTGCATTCGGGGGATGCGGGTCCTGCGTACGTGCAAACCACAATATGAAATCGACAAGCACCATTTGAAATGTTAAAAAATCTGTGCCACACTCGCGTCACGGTACGGAGAGGCCGTACTAAATTACGTGACGCCACACGGCGCGCAATTCAGGAGACAAAGACATGTCAGCACAGCCCGACAACCTGTTCGGCTCAGCCGCCAACGACGCGGACGCCCAGGAAACCCGCGAGTGGATCGACGCGCTTTCCGCCGTCATCGCCTCGGAGGGCCGTGAGCGCGGCCACTTCCTGATCGAGCAGCTGCTCGAACAGGCCCGACAGGAGGGCATCGACCTGCCGTTCTCCGCCACGACCGGCTACGTCAACACCATCGAGCCCGGCGACGAGGAGCGCTGCCCCGGCAACCTCGAGATCGAGGAGCGCCTGCGGGCCTACATGCGCTGGAATGCGATGGCGATGGTGGTGAAGGCCAACCGCCTGCACCCCGCCGACGGCGGCGACCTCGGCGGCCACATCAGCTCCTTCGCCTCGCTCGCCACCATGTTCGGCGCGGGCTTCAACCATTTCTGGCATGCGGAGAGCGAAGGCCACGGCGGCGACTGCCTCTACATCCAGGGCCACAGCTCCCCGGGCATCTACGCGCGTGCTTTCCTCGAAGGCCGGCTCACCGAGGAACAGCTGCTGAACTTTCGCCAGGAAGTGGACGGCAAGGGCCTGTCCAGCTATCCGCACCCCAAGCTCATGCCCGAGTTCTGGCAGTTCCCCACGGTGTCGATGGGCCTCGGCCCGCTGATGGCGATCTACCAGGCGCGCTTCCTGAAGTACCTGCACGCACGCGGCATCGCGAACACCGAGAACCGCAAGGTGTGGGTGTTCTGCGGCGACGGCGAAATGGATGAAGTCGAATCGCTCGGCGCGATCGGCGTCGCCGCGCGCGAGAAGCTCGACAACCTGATCTTCATCGTCAACTGCAACCTGCAGCGCCTCGACGGCCCGGTGCGCGGCAACGGCAAGATCATCCAGGAGCTCGAAGGCGAATTCCGCGGCGCGGGCTGGAACGTCATCAAGCTGATCTGGGGCAGCTACTGGGATCCGCTCCTGGCGCGCGACAAGGAAGGCATCCTGCGCAAGATCATGATGGACACGCTGGATGGCGACTACCAGGCGATGAAGGCGAACGACGGCGCTTTCGTGCGCAAGAACTTCTTCGGCCGCCATCCCAAGGCGCTGGAGATGGTCGCGAAGATGAGCGATGACGACATCTGGCGCCTGCAGCGGGGCGGCCACGATCCGCAGAAGGTCTATGCGGCGTACCACAAGGCCGTGAACACCAAGGGCCAACCCACCGTCATGCTGATCAAGACGGTCAAGGGCTTCGGCATGGGCAAGGCCGGGGAGGGCAAGAACATCGCCCACCAGGCCAAGAAGCTCGGCGACGACGACGTGCGGGCCTTCCGCGACCGCTTCAACATCCCGATCCCGGACGACAAGCTCGCCGACATCCCGTTCTACAAGCCCGAGGAGCACACGCCCGAGATGCAGTACCTGCACGAGCGGCGCAAGGCGCTCGGCGGCTACCTGCCGCACCGCCGCGTGAAGGCGGACGAGCAGTTCACCGTGCCGGGGCTCGACGCCTTCAAGTCGGTGACCGACCCGACGGCCGAAGGCCGCGAGATCAGCACGACGCAGGCCTACGTGCGCTTCCTCACCGCGCTGCTGCGCGACAAGGAACTCGGGCCCCGCGTGGTGCCGATCCTCGTGGACGAGGCGCGCACTTTCGGCATGGAGGGCCTGTTCCGCCAGATCGGCATCTACAACCCGGCGGGCCAGAACTACACGCCGCAGGACCGCGACCAGGTCTCCTATTACAAGGAAGAAGTCAACGGGCAGATCCTGCAGGAGGGCATCAACGAGGCCGGCGGCATGGCGAGCTGGGTGGCGGCGGCGACGTCGTACAGCACGAACAATCGCATCATGATCCCGTTCTACATCTACTACTCGATGTTCGGGCTGCAGCGCGTGGGCGATCTCTGCTGGGCCGCCGGCGACATGCAGGCACGCGGCTTCCTGCTGGGCGGCACGTCGGGCCGCACGACGCTCAACGGCGAGGGCCTGCAGCACGAGGACGGCCACAGCCACATCATGGCGGGCACGATCCCCAACTGCGTGAGCTACGACCCGACCTTCGCGCACGAGGTGGCGGTCATCATGCAGCACGGCCTCAAGCGCATGGTCGAGAAGCAGGAGAACGTCTTCTACTACATCACGCTGCTCAACGAGAACTACGCGATGCCCGGCCTCACGGCGGGGACCGAGGAGCAGATCGTCAAGGGCATGTACATGTGCAAGCAGGGCCCGGCCATGGCAAAGGCGCCGCGCGTGCAGCTGCTCGGCAGCGGGACCATCTTGCGCGAGTCGATCGCCGCGCAGGAGATGCTCGAGAAGGAATGGGGCATCGCCGCGGACGTGTGGAGCTGCCCGAGCTTCAACGAGCTCACGCGCGAAGGCCAGGATGCGGAACGGTACAACCTGTTGCACCCGGAAGGCAAACCCCGGCTACCCTTCGTCGCCCAACAACTCGAAAAGCACAGCGGCCCGGTCGTGGCCTCCACCGATTACATGAAGGCCTACGCCGAGCAGATCCGCCCGTTCATGCCGAAGGGCCGCACCTACAAGGTCCTCGGCACCGACGGTTTCGGCCGCAGCGACTTCCGCAGCCGCCTGCGCGAGCATTTCGAAGTCAACCGCCACTACATCGTGCTGGCCGCGCTCAAGTCGCTGAGCGAGGACGGCACCGTCCCGGTCGCGAAGGTCAGCGAGGCCATCAAGAAGTACGGCATCAAGACAGACAAGATCAATCCGCTGTACGCTTGACGCAAAACAAGAAGACCGGAGAACAAGAAACATGGCATCGATTGAAGTGACGGTCCCCGACATCGGGGACTTCGACGAGGTTTCGGTCATCGAACTGCTCGTCAAGCCCGGCGACACCGTCAAGGCGGAGCAGTCGCTCGTGACGGTCGAGTCCGACAAAGCCTCCATGGAGATTCCGTCGTCCCAGGCCGGCGTCGTCAAGGAGCTGAAGGTCAAGCTCGGCGACAAGGTGAAGCAAGGATCTGTGCTCCTGGTTTTGGAAGGGGTGGGTGCAGCCGCGGCTGTGCCTTCTCCCCAGCCGTCCGCGCCCGCTCCCGCACCCGCTGCCGCCCCGGTGCCCCCATCCCAACCCTCGCCTGGGGGAGGGAGCAAGTCCATCGAGATCCGCGTCCCGGACATCGGCGACTTCAAGGACGTCGCGGTCATCGAGCTGCTCGTGAAGCCCGGCGACACGATCAAGGTCGAGCAATCGCTGATCACCGTCGAGTCCGACAAGGCATCGATGGAGATCCCTTCGTCCTCGGCAGGTGTGCTCAAGGAGTTGAAGGTCAAGGTCGGCGACAAGGTCAACATCGGAGACCTGATCGGGATCGTGGAAGGGGCGGGCGCAGCCTCCGCTGCTCCGGGAGCGGCTGCTGCGCCGATGCCCCCACCCCAACCCTCCCCCGGCGGGGGTGCGAGTCCGGCTCCGGAGCGCACGCCGCCCACCGCGGCACTGCCTCCGCATGAGCCGTCGGCGCCCACCGGCGCGCTTCCCCATGCGTCGCCTTCCGTGCGCAAGTTCGCGCGCGAACTCGGCGTGCCGCTGGAGGAAGTGAAGGGCACGGGTCCCAAGAACCGCATCACGCAGGAAGACGTGCAGGCCTTCACCAAGGCCGTGATGAAGGGCGAGGCCAGCACCAAGGCTGCCGCGGGCAAGGCGCCTGCGGGCGGCGGCGGTGGCGAGGCGCTCGGCCTGCTGCCCTGGCCCAAGGTCGACTTCGCGAAGTTCGGTCCCGTCGAGCGCAAGGAGATGGGCCGCATCAAGAAGATCAGCGGGGCCAACCTGCACCGCAACTGGGTGATGATCCCGCACGTCACGAACCACGACGACGCGGACATCACCGAGCTCGAAGCGTTCCGCGTGTCGACGAACAAGGAAAACGAGAAGTCCGGCGTCAAGGTCACGATGCTCGCGTTCCTCATCAAGGCCTGCGTCGCGGCGCTGAAGAAATTCCCCGAGTTCAACTCGTCGCTGGACGGCGACCAGCTGGTCCTCAAGCAGTACTTCAACATCGCTTTCGCCGCCGACACGCCCAACGGCCTGGTCGTGCCGGTCATCAAGGACGCGGACAAGAAGGGTGTGCTGCAGATCAGCCAGGAGATGGGCGAACTCGCGAAGAAGGCGCGCGACGGCAAGCTCGGCCCTGCCGACATGTCCGGCGCGTGCTTCACGATTTCGTCGCTCGGCGGCATCGGCGGGCGCTATTTCACGCCTATCATCAACGCCCCCGAAGTCGCAATCCTCGGGGTGTGCAAGAGCCAGACCGAACCGGTCTGGGACGGCAAGCAGTTCCAGCCCCGGCTGATGCTGCCGCTGTCCCTTTCGTGGGACCACCGCGTCATCGATGGCGCGTCGGCAGCCCGTTTCAACGCCTACCTGGGCCAGATACTCGCGGACTTCCGCCGCGTTCTCCTATGACAACTGTGGTGGTAGTAAAAAAGGCGGGGCAAGTGGCCATCGCCGCGGACACGCTGGTGACTTTCGGCGACACGCGGCTGTCCAATCGCTACGAGGACAACACGAAGATCTTCAAGGTCGACACCGACGCCGGGCCGAGCTTCCTCGGCATGGCCGGCACGGTGGCGCACTTCCCGGTGCTGCGCAAGGCGATCGGCTCGATGCCGCGCGAATTGCTCAAGCTGGGCAGCCGCGACGACGTCTTCGATACCTTCACCAAGCTGCATCCTTACCTCAAGGACAACTTCTTCCTGCAGACCAAGGAAGAAGACAGCGACCCCTACGAGTCCAGCCAGTTCAGCGTGGTGATCGCCAACGCCACCGGCATCTACGGCCTGTACAGCTACCGTGAAGTGTTCGAGTTCAAGGAGTTCTGGGGCATCGGCTCCGGACGCAGCTTCGCGCTCGGCGCGATGCACTCGATCTACGGCAAGGCGAAGACCGCCAAGGAAGTGGCCGAAGCCGGCATCGCCGCCGGTTGCGAATTCGACCGCAACTCGGCCGCCCCCGCCGACGTGTTCACCTTGAAGATGAAGGAAGCCAAATGAGCCTCGTCGACGTCAAGGTCCCGGACATCGGCGATTTCGACGAGGTCGCGGTGATCGAAGTGCTGGTGAAGGCCGGCGATACGATCAAGGCCGAGCAGTCGCTCGTGACGGTGGAGAGCGACAAGGCGTCGATGGAGATTCCGTCGACGCACGCGGGCGTGGTGAAGGAGATGAAGGTCAAGCTGGGAGACAAGGTGAAGGAGGGGACAGTGCTGCTGACGGTGGAAGCCGCCGGCGCTGCCGCAGCCGCCAGTGCCTCGCCCACGCCAGCCCCGGCCGCCGCTGCAGTGGCCCCACCCCAACCCTCCCCCGGCGGTGGAGCGAGCAAGCCGGTGGCCGCTCCGGTCGCCTCCACGTACGGCGGCGGCGCGGACCTCGAATGCGACATGCTCGTGCTCGGCGCGGGCCCCGGCGGCTATTCCGCCGCGTTCCGGGCGGCGGACCTGGGCATGAAGGTGGTGCTGGTCGAGCGTTATGCGACGCTCGGCGGCGTCTGCCTCAACGTCGGCTGCATTCCTTCCAAGGCGCTGCTCCACGTCGCCGCAGTCATGGACGAAGTGAGCCACTTCGAGGCGCTCGGCATCAGCTACGGCAAGCCCAAGGTGGAGCTGGACAAGCTGCGCGCCCACAAGGCCAAGGTCGTGGGCAAACTCACCGGCGGCCTCTCGGCCATGGCCAAGATGCGCAAGGTGACGGTAGTGCGCGGCCTCGGCCAGTTCGTGGACCCGTATCACCTGCAGGTCGAGGAGACCTCAGGCGCCGCCCTGGAGAAGACGGGCAAGAAGCAGACGATCAAGTTCAGGAACGCGATCATCGCGGCGGGCTCACAGGCGGTGCAGCTGCCCTTCATGCCCAAGGACCCGCGCGTGGTGGACTCCACCGGCGCGCTGGAACTCGCCGGCAACCCCAAGCGCATGCTGATCCTCGGCGGCGGCATCATCGGCCTGGAGATGGGCACGGTGTATTCGACGCTCGGCGCACGGCTCGACGTGGTCGAAATGCTGGACGGCCTCATGCAGGGCGCGGACCGCGACCTCGTGCGCGTGTGGCAGAAGATGAACACGCCGCGCTTCGACAACATCATGCTCAAGACGAAGACCGTCGGCGCCGAAGCGACCAAGGATGGCATCCTCGTGAAGTTCGAGGGCGAGCAGGCGCCGAAGGAGCCGCAGCTCTATGACCTGGTGCTGCAAGCCGTGGGCCGCAGCCCCAACGGCAAGAAGATCGGCGCGGAGAAGGCCGGCGTGACGGTAAGCGACCGCGGCTTCATCCCCGTGGACATCCAGATGCGCACGAACGTGCCGCACATCTTCGCGATCGGCGATATCGTGGGGCAGCCCATGTTGGCGCACAAGGCGGTGCACGAGGCACACGTGGCCGCGGAAGTCGCGGCCGGCGAGAACTCCGCGTTCAACGCCCGCGTGATCCCGAGCGTGGCTTACACCGACCCGGAAGTCGCGTGGGTCGGTCTCACCGAGGACCAGGCGAAGGCGCAGGGCATCGCGATCAAGAAGGGCCACTTCCCCTGGACGGCCTCGGGGCGGGCCATTGCGAACACGCGCGACGAAGGCTTCACCAAGCTGCTGTTCGACGCGCAGACCCACCGCATCCTCGGCGGCGGCATCGTCGGCACGCATGCGGGCGACATGATCGGCGAGGTGGCCCTGGCGATCGAGATGGGCGCGGACGAGATCGATATCGGCAAGACGATCCACCCGCACCCGACGCTCGGCGAGAGCATCGGCATGGCGGCGGAAATCGCGCACGGCACCTGCACGGACGTGCCGCCGGTGCGCAAAAGCTGATCAGGGCTGCAGGGAGGGTGTTTCGGCCGCGGCCTGCGGACTGGGCATCACCCTGCGGGCGCCGTTGAAGCGCTGCTGCCAGTAATTCCCGCTCATGTCCTCCACGCGCACCTGCGCGCCGGGCTTGGGCGAGTGGATGAATTTGCCTTCACCGACGTAGATGCCGACATGGCTGAACGCGCGCTTCATCGTGTTGAAGAACACGAGGTCCCCGGGCTGCAGGTCCTTGCGGTCGATCGTCTGGGTCGCGGCGGCCTGCTCATTGGCGCGGCGGGGCAGGACGAGGCCGACGGTCTGCTCGTACATCGCGCGGACGAAACCGCTGCAGTCGAACCCGGTATCCGCGTTGTTGCCTCCGCGGCGATAGGGCACGCCGAGGAAGCCCATCGCGGTGACCACCAGTTCGGAGGCGCGGTCCGACATGTTGACGCGCACCTTCTCGAGCTTGCCGAGCAGGCCTTTCTCTTCCATGAAGCGCGTCATGTCGTCCTCCGCCGAAGCAGGCGGGGCCGCATGGGCGGCGCTGGCGGCCGCCAACAGGACAAGGATGAGCCATCTGGACATTGGGGCCAAGGATAGCCGCCCAGATCGTGAGAAGTCAAGTGAGCATTCGCGCGTAAACCCTTGATTTTTATAAAAAAGCAACAGGTCGTCAGGGCTTGATCAGCCCTTTTCGCACGGCATAGAGCGTGAGGCTGGCGATGTCGTTCAGGCGCAGGCGCTCCATGATGCGCGCCCGGTGCACGTCCACAGTCTTGGGAGACAGGCCCAGCTGGTAGGCGATCTCCTTGGAGGCGCGTCCCTGGGCGATGAGCTTCAGGATTTCCACCTGGCGGTTGGTGAGCTCGTCGTCCACCGTCGGCTCGGAGGGTTGCAACAGGCGCTGGGCAATGGCGGGGCTGAAATAGCTGCCCGTGGCCATCACGCTGCGCACGGCCTGTTCGAGCTCGAACGGCGGAGCGTCTTTCATGAGATAGCCGCAAGCGCCGCTGGCCACCGCACGCTTGACGAAATCCACCGTGTCGTACATCGACAGGACGAGCATCCGCGTGCCGGGCTTCCTCGCGTGAATTTCGGCGATGGCCGCGATGCCGTCCATGCCGGGCATGGAGATGTCGGTCATCACGATGTCGGGGTCGAGATCGTCCACCAGGGCGATCAGCTCATTGCCGTCGCGCGCCTCGGCAATCACCTCGACGCCCTCGATCATCGACAGCAGCGCCTTGATGCCGGAGCGGACCAGGTCATGGTCGTCGGCGAGCACGATGCGAACGTGCTTGGATGGCGCGTTGTTTCTCATGGAGCCTCCTTGCTTGCCGTTATACCGCAGGCCTCCTTCACAAGACAGCCCGGATGGCCACGCCCTGTCCGGGCCTCGTGCGAATGTGCAGCTTTCCGCCGGCGAGTTCGGTCCGTTCGATCATTCCGTGCAGGCCGAAGTTGCGCTCGCTCGTCTGCCCATCGAGCAGTTGGTGCTTGTCGAACCCCACGCCGTCGTCGACCACCAGCACGCCGATGCGGCCGCCCGGGAGGTACCTGAGCCGCACGGTGATCAAGGAGGCGCGCGCGTGGCGGATGATGTTGGTGAGGGCTTCCTGGATGAGCCGCAGTGCCACGGAGGCGGCGTCGCCGGGCGGCGCGGGTTCGGCTCCGCGGGCGACGACACTGAAGGCGATGCCCGCGGGCTCGGCCATCCGCTGCACCGCGGTTTGCGCGGCCGCCGTGAGCCCGAGATAGTCGAGCTGCGCCGGGCGCAGGTTGAACGAGAGCGTCTTCAGCTGCGATACCGCTGCCTGCGCCATGTCCATGGCCGTGTCGGTGTGTTTTTGCGCGTCGGCCTCCGCAGCGGCGCGCTTGGCCGCATGGAGGTGAATGACCATGCCCGTCAGCGTCTGGCCGAGCTGGTCGTGGAGCTCGCGTGAAATCAACGTGCGCTCGCGCTCCTGGGCCACGACCAGGCGCGCCGACAGCCGCTTCAGCCGGCCGTAGGCCGCCTCCAGTTCGCGCCCCAGGCGTTCCTGTTCGAGCACGCGATGCCGCTCCGTCATCACCCGGTCGATGATCTGGGGGAGGGTGCCGAGCTTGTCCTTGGTGACGTAGTCCTTCGCGCCGCATCGCAGCACGTGCACCGCTGCTTCTTCGCCGATCGCGCGCGTCACCACGACCAGGGGCGTTCCCGAGCGGCGGGCCAGCAGGATCTGCAGTGCGGCATAAGGCGAAAAGCGCGGCAGGTTGAAGTCGCACAGGATGGCGTCGAATTCCTTCTGCAACGCCTGCGTGAACGACGCGGCGTCCTCGACGCGCTCCAGCGCATATCGGCGCTGCGGGTCCGCGCGCTCCAAGGCAAATCCCAGCAGGTCGAAATCGTCGGGGTTGTCCTCGACACAAAGCAGACGGATGGGCTGCGGAGACCCGGAGGTTGGTTCAGCGTCGAGTAGGTTCATGGCGCGGCGTGGATGCGTTCAGTTTAGGTGCTTTCACGGAGCGCCGATGTGAACTTCTCACTTGACAGCACACGCCACCGGGCGACACTCGACCCACAACAAGCGACAGGGAAGACAGGGTGATACGTTCCTTCGGGCTGCGTTCTGCTTTGACGCTGCTGGTGTTGATTGCGATCGCGCCGGTGTTCGGGGTCGTGGTGCAGGCCTCGCTCGCCGAGAGCAGCGCGCGCGTGGAACGCGCGGAGGCCTCGCTGCGTTCCATGGTTCAGCTTGGCGCGGCGCAACAGGAAAGGTTCATCGAAGGCGCGCGGCAGGTGCTGGCCGCCGTCGCCTACGCGCCGCCGGTCTACCAGGGAGACGCGCAGGCCTGCAGCGCCTACATGCGCCGCCTGCAGAACCAATATCCCAGCGGATTCGGCATCTTCGGCGTGCTGGATCCGCAAGGCAACCTCACCTGTCGCGCGACGCCTCCCGCCACGCCCGTCAACTCCAGCGACCGGCTGTTCTTTCGCAACGCCCTGAAGACGGGGCGGTTCAGCGTGGGCGAGTTCACGATCAGCCGTGCCAGCGGCCGCCCCGTGCTGACGTTCGGCCTGCCGGTCTACGCCGACGAAGCGCGAAGCCAGCTGCGCGGCGTCGCCTACCTGGCGCTCGACCTGACGCAAGCCGACGCACAGCTGCGGCGCCTCGCGCTCGCCCCGGAGATGACCATGCTGGTGTCCGATGGCAACGGGACCGTGATGGCGGCGGCGGGTCCACGGGCAGGCCGCATCGGCGTCCCCTTGCCGGAGGAGTTCCTGCGAGGCGCGGTGACCGCGAACCGGCCAGGGTTCGCCCACGAGACGGGCGCGGACGGCGAACGTTGGCTCTACGCCGTTCAGCCCACCGGCGGGGGCTCCGAGGGGCGGCTGTACGTGGCAGCCATGATGTCCAGTGCGGACCTGCTCGCGTCATCGACGCGGCGGCTTCACGTGCAGCTCGCGGCATTGGCGCTCATCGCGCTGGCCGCCGCAGTCGCGGCGTGGCTCTTCGGCGATCGCGTCGTGGCGGGGCCGATCTCCAGGACGCTCGCACGCATCGAGGCCCTGCGGCGAAACGAAGTCGCGGCACCCGACGCCGCGCCCTCGGGCCTCAAGGAGCTTCGCGTGCTGGACGAAAGTTTCGAGGAGATGGCTCGCAGCCTCAGCGCGCGCGCGGTCCTGCGCGACGCAGCGCTCTCCGAGCTCGCGGGCCAGAAAACATTGCTCGAGTCGATCCTGGAAAGCATGGCCGAGGGCGTGCTGGTGCTCGACAACGCAGGACGCTTCATCCACATCAATTCGGCGGCGCATCGCATCCTGCCCGGGCTCTCGGAGATGAACCGGCAGGGCTCGCAGCTGCGGCCGGCCGAAGGCGACTGGGGTATCTACGAGCTGGACGGCAGCACGCCGCTGCCGCACGAAGGGCGACCCGCGCTGCGCGCCCTGGCGGGCCAGACCATGGACCACTTCCGCCTTGTCGTGCGCGGGCGCCTGTCGGGCGGTGCCGAGAAGATCATCCAGGGCGACACGCGCGAGCTGCGCGCGCCGGAAGGCACGCGCGACGGCGTCGTGGTGGTCTTCAGCGACATCACGGCAGCCTACCGCGCCGAGCAGGCCGTGCTGCAGATGAACGACACGCTGGAGAGGCGCGTGGCGGAGCGCACCCGCGAACTGGCGCTCTCCAACAGCGAGCTCGAGTCGTTCGCGTACTCGGTGTCGCATGACCTGCGCGCGCCCCTGCAGGTGATCGACGGTTTCAGCCGGTCCCTGGTGGCGCGCTGCGGCGAATCGCTGGACGAGAAGGGGCGGCATTACCTGAGCCGGATCCGGGAGAACACGCGGCAGATGGGCGAGCTGATCGATGACCTGCTGTCGCTCGCGCGGGTCACGCGCACCGAGCTGCGGACGGAGCCCCTCAACCTCGCGCCCCGTGCCGCGCAGGCCGTGGAGCGGCTGCGCCAGCGCTTTCCCCTGCGCGAGGTCGCCGTGGAGATCGACGACGACATGCGCTGTACCGGTGACGTGCGGCTGCTGGCCATCGTGCTGGAAAACCTGCTCGAGAATGCATGGAAGTTCACCGCCCGCACCCCGGACGCCCGCATCCGCGTCGGCCGCAAGCCGGCCGGGGCCGGCGAGTGCGTCATCTACGTGGCGGACAACGGCGCGGGCTTCGACATGGCTTATGCCGACAAGCTCTTCCAGCCGTTCCAGCGCCTGCACGCCGCGACCGACTTCGAAGGCACCGGGATCGGCCTGGCGACCGTCCATCGCGTCGTCACCCGCCATGGGGGGCGCGTGTGGGCCGAGGCGCGTCCCGGCGAGGGCGCCACATTCCTGTTCACCCTGAAGTCTGGAGCAGTCGATGAAAGCCAGCAGCCGCATCCTCCTGGTGGAGGACAACCCGGACCACCGGGAGCTCACCCTGATGACACTGGAGGAGAACAACGTCCGCAATGAAATCGTCGTGGCGAACGACGGCATCGAGGCGCTCGAGTACCTCTTCGGGACCGGCCGCCACGAAGGACGCGATCCGCGCGACGTGCCCGCCCTGGTCCTGCTGGACCTGAAGCTGCCCAAGCTGGGCGGCATCGAGGTGCTGCGGCGGATCCGCGACGACGAGCGCACCCGGTTCGTTCCCGTCGTCATCCTCACTTCGTCCAGCGAGGAGGAGGACATCCTGGCGAGCCTGAAGAACGGCGCCAACAGCTACGTGCGCAAGCCGGTCGACTTCGGCCTCTTCGTCGAACAGGTGCGGCGCCTGCAGGTGTACTGGCTCCTCGTTCACGAGCCGCAACTGGGAGGCTGAGGCGGCCGCTAGGGAATTGACCTAAGCGCGCCGTCGCCTTTCCGTAAGGCGGCGCCCGCGCTGCGTGGTCTCATGGGCACCATGAATGCAACGCAAGCTCCCATCGCCGCCCTGCTGGCCGTCGTCCTGTTGGTCGCCGTCCGGTTCGTGCTGTTGCGCATCGCGCAGGCGGGCCGGATGGATGCGGGCCTTTCGCTGTACACCCAGGCCGGGTTCGACGCGCGCGGCGACGCCTTGCTCGAGCGCTGCCAGGACGGAGGCAGGCCGCTCACGGTCGTGGTGTTCGACTTCGCCGACCTGCTGGAAGTCCGGGCGATCTATGGCCAGGAGCTGGCCCGCAAGCTGACGCGCTTCGTGGTGGGACAGCTCGGCATCGTCGCCGGTCACCGGGGTTTCGCGGCCCGGACCGGCCCCGCGGAATTCACTGTGGTCCTGCCCCGCATGGGCCGCGACAAGGCCGTGGCCCGCATCCGCCGCGTGCTGGGCAGCCCGATGCGTGTCGAATTCGACGCGGGGGGCAGCGAGATCGTGATGGTCCCGGAATTCCAGCTCGAAACGGCCGATGCCTGCACCATGTCCGTCGGCGAGCTGCAGCGCGAACTGCGCACGGAGCTCGCCGCGCTGCACGCCCGCGAGGAGCGCCGCCATCGGCAGATGCAGCGCGAGCGCGAGCGTCACTCCCGCCCCATGGCGCTCGCCGGGCTGCCCGCGGCCCAGGCGGCCTGACCCCGGGAGAGTTTTCGCGGCCGGGGCGCGTTTCCCTGGATGGGACTGGAATAATCCAGCCATCCCTTGAAAGCGCCCCATCCATGCTCCTCGACGCCGACGAATCCCAACTGGTCCTGGTGGACTACCAGGATCGCCTCATGCCCTCCATCCACGAGGCGCAGCTCGTGCTGCGCAATGCCGGGCGGCTTGCCCGCATCGCGCAGTTGTTCGACCTGCCGGTATGGGGCACCGAGGAGAACCCGCAGGGCCTGGGTGCGATGGCGCCGGAGCTGAAGTCGCTCTGCCGGCGCACGCTGGAGAAGCAGGCTTTCAGCGCCGTCGCGGACGGACTCGTCGACTGGCTTCGGCCGCCCGCGCCGCCCCAGCGCGGCGGCAACGCGCGAAGCCTGCCCAAGCACTTGCAGAAACCCGCGGCGGCGCAGGAGCATCGCAATACCATCGTGATCGCCGGGTGCGAGGCGCACGTTTGCCTGCTGCAGACCGCGCTGGACCTGCTCGAGGAGGAAATGGATGTGTGGGTCGTCACCGATGCCTGCGGCTCGCGGACGGAGCGCAATCGCGACGCGGCGTTCGACCGGCTCGCGGGCGCCGGGGCTGAACTGGTCACGACGGAGATGGTCGCCTTCGAGTGGCTGCGCACCGCGGAACATCCCGATTTCAAGGAAGTACTGGCCTTGCTGAAATAAATCCCGAGGAGACTGCGCATGACCTACGACATGTTCTACCGCCGGTCGATCGACGAGCCGGAGGCGTTCTGGTCCGAACAGGCAGGATTGATCGACTGGCACGAGGCGCCGCCGCAAATCCTCGACAACTCCCATCCTCCGTTCACGCGGTGGTTCGCGGGTGGGAAGACCAACCTGTGCCACAACGCCGTGGACAGGCACCTTGCCGATCGCGCGGACCAACCCGCGCTGATCTACGTTTCCACCGAAACCGGCGACGAACGCACCTACAGTTTTCGCGAGCTGCACGGCGAAGTGCAACGCGCGGCCGCCGCCTTGCTCGCCCTGGGCGTTCGCAAGGGCGACCGGGTGCTGATCTACATGCCCATGATCGCCGAGGCCGCGTTTGCGATGCTGGCGTGCGCGCGCATCGGCGCCATCCATTCGGTCGTGTTCGGAGGCTTCGCCTCCGTCTCCCTCGCGTCCCGCATCGAAGACGCGACGCCCAAGGTCATCGTGAGCGCCGACGCGGGTTCGCGCGGCGGCAAGGTGGTCGCGTACAAGCCGCTGCTGGACGAGGGGATCCGCCTGTCCTCGCACAAGCCCCAGGCCGTGCTGCTGGTCGATCGGGGGCTCGTGCCGATGGAGCGCACCGCCGGGCGGGACCACGATTGGGCCGCCCTGTGCGCGCAACATGCGAGCGCCGGCGTCGCGTGCGAATGGCTGGACGCCACGGACATCAGCTACACGATCTACACGAGCGGCACCACCGGGCGGCCCAAGGGCGTGCAGCGCGATGTCGGGGGCTACGCGGTCGCGCTGGCGGCAAGCATGAAGCACATCTTCATGGGCGAGCCGGGCGGTACCTTCTTCTCGACCAGCGACATCGGCTGGGTCGTG
Organism: Caenimonas aquaedulcis; assembly: GCF_015831345.1. Lineage (NCBI taxonomy): Bacteria > Pseudomonadati > Pseudomonadota > Betaproteobacteria > Burkholderiales > Comamonadaceae > Caenimonas > Caenimonas aquaedulcis. Next base: position 461,575 of record NZ_JADWYS010000001.1, read on the forward strand.
GGCCACAGCTACATCGTCTACGGCCCGCTGATCGCCGGCATGGCGACCATCATGTACGAAGGCCTGCCGATCCGCCCCGACGCGGGCATCTGGTGGAGCCTGGTCGAAAAGTACAAGGTGACGGGCATGTTCAGCGCGCCGACGGCGGTGCGCGTGCTCAAGAAGCAGGACCCGGCCTTCCTCGGCAAGTACGACCTGTCCAGCCTGAAGGCGCTGTTCCTGGCGGGCGAGCCGCTCGACGAGCCGACGGCGCGGTGGATCAGCGAAGGACTGGGCGTCCCCATCATCGACAACTACTGGCAGACGGAAAGCGGCTGGCCGATCCTCACGGTGGCCAATGGCGTGGAGCGCAAGGACAGCCGCTTCGGCAGCCCGGGCGTGCCGATGTACGGCTTCGATGTGCGCCTGGTGCACGAATCCACGGGCGAGGAACTCACGGCGCCCGGCCAGAAGGGCGTCGTCGTGATCCAGGGTCCCACGCCGCCGGGTTTCATGCAGACCGTCTGGGGCGACGACGCACGCTACGTCAGGACGTACTGGGAGACCGTGCCGGGAAAGATGGTCTACAGCACCTTCGACTGGGGCATCCGCGACGCCGATGGTTATTACTTCATCCTCGGGCGTACCGACGACGTGATCAATGTCGCCGGGCATCGCCTGGGTACGCGGGAAATCGAGGAAAGCATCTCGAGCCATCCCAGCGTTGCCGAAGTCGCCGTGGTCGGGGTCGCCGATGCATTGAAGGGGCAGGTCGCGATGGCTTTCGTGGTCCCACGCGATGCGACGGCGATCGCCGATGCCGCCGCGAGGCTCAAGCTCGAAGGCAACATCATGAAAGTCGTGGACGGCCAGCTCGGGGCCGTGGCGCGCCCGGCGCGGGTTCACTTCGTGACGCTCCTGCCCAAGACCCGCAGCGGCAAGCTGTTGCGGCGCGCGATCCAGGCCGTGGCGGAAGGACGCGATGCGGGCGACCTCACGACGATCGAAGACCCCACGGCGCTACAGCAGATCAGGGACCAGCTGGGGCAGGGGTGAGCCCGGGTCGCCCGAAAGTGGCACAATTGAGCCCGCAACAAAGGCCTTCCCCAACCCAGGCACCGTCGCATCCGCCAACCGGTCCAGCCGTGTCGCGGAAGGTTTCCCAACCAGCTAATGCCTCCTGAAGGGGGGCGGAAAGTAGCGCAAACATGAGCGATCCCGGCACCGTCTACACGGCTTACCAGGGCAATTCCTATCTCTTCGGCGGCAATGCGCCGTATGTCGAGGAGATGTACGAAAACTACCTCGCCAACCCCGGCAGCGTCCCCGACACCTGGCGCGAGTATTTCGACGCCCTCCAGCACGTTCCGGCCGTCGACGGCAGCAATGCCAAGGACGTCCCGCACCTGCCGGTCGTCAATGCCTTCGCCGAGCGCGCGAAGCAGGGCGGCACGCAGGTCGTCATCGCCGGCGGTGCGGACCTCGAAACCGCCCGCAAGCGCACGGCCGTGCAGCAGCTCATCGCGGCTTACCGCAACGTGGGCGTGCGCTGGGCCGACCTCGATCCGCTCAAGCGCGCCGAGCGCGAGAAGATTCCCGAGCTGGAGCCGTCCTTCTACGGCTTCTCCGACGCCGACCAGGAAGTGGTGTTCAACACCAGCAACACCTTCTTCGGCAAGGAATCGATGTCGCTGCGCGAGCTCATCAACGCGCTGCGCGAAACCTACTGCGGCACCATCGGCGCCGAGTACATGTACATCAGCGACCAGACGCACAAGCGCTGGTGGCAGCAGCGGCTGGAGTCGATCCGCAGCAAGGCGAATTTCACGGCCGAGCAGAAGCGCCACATCCTGGATCGCATCACGGCGGCCGAGGGGCTCGAGCGCTTCCTGCACACCAAGTACGTCGGCCAGAAGCGCTTCTCGCTCGAGGGCGGCGAGAGCTTCATCGCCTCCATGGACGAGCTCATCCAGCAGGCCGGCGCGAAGGGCGTGCAGGAAATCGTGATCGGCATGGCGCACCGCGGCCGCCTGAACGTGCTCGTCAACACCATGGGCAAGATGCCCGCGGACTTGTTCGCCGAGTTCGACCACACGGCCAAGGAAGACCTGCCCGCCGGCGACGTGAAGTACCACCAGGGCTTCAGCTCCGACATGACGACGCCCGGCGGCCCGGTCCACCTGTCGCTCGCGTTCAACCCCTCGCACCTGGAAATCGTGAACCCGGTGGTCGAAGGCTCGGTGCGCGCCCGCATGGACCGCCGCGCCGACCCCAAGGGCAAGCAGGTGCTGCCCGTGCAGGTGCACGGCGACGCCGCCTTCGCGGGCCAGGGCGTGGTGATGGAGACGCTGGCGCTCGCCGAGACGCGCGGCTACTTCACCGGCGGCACGGTGCACATCGTCATCAACAACCAGATCGGCTTCACCACCTCCGACCCGCGCGACAGCCGCTCCACGCTGTACTGCACGGACGTCGTCAAGATGATCGAGGCGCCGGTGCTGCACGTGAACGGGGACGACCCGGAAGCCGTGGTGCTCGCGACGCAGCTCGCGCTCGACTACCGCATGGAATTCGCCAAGGACGTGGTGGTGGACATCGTCTGCTTCCGCAAGCTCGGCCACAACGAGCAGGACACCCCGTCGCTCACCCAGCCGCTGATGTACAAGAAGATCGCGGCGCACCCTGGCACGCGCAAGCTGTACGCCGACAAGCTCGCGGCGCAGGGCCTGGGCGACACGCTCGGCGACGACATGGTGAAGTCCTACCGCGCGGCGATGGACGACGGCAAGCACACGGTCGACCCCGTGCTGACGAATTTCAAGAGCAAGTACGCGGTGGACTGGAGCCCGTACCTCAACCGCAAGTGGACGGATGCCGCGGACTCCGCGATCCCGACGGCCGAGTGGAAGCGCCTGGCCGAGAAGATCACCGCCGTGCCCGCCGACTTCACGCCGCATCCGCTCGTGAAGAAGGTGCTGGACGACCGCGCCGCGATGGGCCGCGGCGAGGTCAATGTGGACTGGGGCATGGGCGAGCACATGGCGTTCGCGTCGCTCGTGGCGAGCGGCTATCCGGTGCGCCTTTCGGGCGAAGATTGCGGCCGCGGCACGTTCACGCACCGCCACGCGGTGCTACACGACCAGAAGCGCGAGAAATTCGATGAGGGCACCTACACCCCGCTGTGCAACGTCGCCGAGAACCAGGCGCCGTTCGTCGTCATCGACTCCATCCTGTCGGAAGAGGCGGTGCTGGGCTTCGAATACGGCTACGCGTCCAACGACCCGAACACGCTGGTGATCTGGGAGGCGCAGTTCGGCGATTTCGCCAACGGGGCGCAGGTGGTCATCGACCAGTTCATCGCTTCCGGCGAAGTGAAGTGGGGCCGCGTCAACGGAATCACGCTGATGCTGCCGCACGGCTACGAAGGGCAGGGCCCGGAGCACAGCTCGGCGCGCCTCGAGCGCTTCATGCAGCTGTCGGCCGACACCAACATGCAGGTCGTGCAGCCCACGACCGCCAGCCAGATCTTCCACGTGCTGCGCCGCCAGATGATCCGCCCGCTGCGCAAGCCGCTGGTGATCATGACCCCGAAGTCGCTGCTGCGGAACAAGGACGCGACCTCGCCCCTGTCCGAATTCACCAAGGGCGGTTTCCAGACCGTGATCCCGGAGAACAAGGACCTGAAGAACGACAAGGTCAAGCGCGTGGTCCTGTGCTCCGGCAAGGTCTACTACGACCTCGCCAAGAAGCGCGAGGAGAAGGGGCTGGACGACGTCGCGATCCTGCGCATCGAGCAGCTCTATCCGTTCCCGCACAAGGTGTTCGCGGCCGAGCTCAAGAAGTACCCCAACGCGACCGACATCGTCTGGACGCAGGACGAGCCGCAGAACCAGGGCGCCTGGTTCCACATCCAGCACAACATCCACGAGAACATGCTCGATGGCCAGAAGCTGGGCTATTCCGGCCGCGCGGCTTCCGCTTCCCCGGCGGTGGGCTACTCGCACCTTCACCAGGAACAGCAAAAGGCGCTGGTCGACGGCGCATTCGCGAAGCTGAAGGGCTTCGTCCTCACGAAGTAAAACGACAGCTCTCCCCAAGGAAAAACTCAAATGTCTCTCGTCGAAGTCAAAGTGCCCCAGCTGTCGGAGTCGGTGGCCGAAGCCACGCTGCTGCAATGGAAGAAGAAGCCCGGTGAAGCCGTGGCCCTGGATGAAATCCTGATCGAGATCGAAACCGACAAGGTGGTGCTCGAAGTGCCGGCGCCCGCCGCCGGCGTGCTGTCCGAGATCGTGCAGGCCGATGGCGCGACCGTCGCCGCCGAACAGGTCATCGCGAAGATCGACACCGAAGGCAAGGCCGCCGCGAGCGCGCCCGCCGTGGCTCCTGCTGCCGCGCCCGCAGCGCCGGCGCAGGCCCCTGCGTCCGCCGCTGCCGCGACGGGCGGGTCGAAGGCCGGCGTCGCCATGCCCGCGGCCGCCAAGATCATGGCCGACAACAACCTCGCGACGGGCTCCGTGCCCGGCACCGGCAAGGATGGCCGCGTGACCAAGGGCGACGTGCTCGGCGCCGTCGCCGGCGGCGCGAAGCCCGCCGTGGCGCCCGTGGCCGCGCCGACCGGCGTGCCGAAGACGGCGCTGCCGCAGGTCAATGCGCCGACGCCCGCGCCCGATCTCGGCCAGCGCCCCGAGCAGCGCGTGCCGATGAGCCGCCTGCGCGCGCGCGTCGCCGAGCGCCTGCTGCAGTCGCAATCGTCCAACGCGATCCTCACCACGTTCAACGAAGTGAACATGGCACCCGTGATGGAGATGCGCAAGCGCTTCCAGGAGAAGTTCGAGAAGGAGCACGGCGTCAAGATCGGCTTCATGTCCTTCTTCGTGAAGGCAGCGGTGCATGCGCTCAAGAAGTATCCGGTGCTCAACGCGTCGGTCGACGGCAACGACATCGTCTACCACGGTTACTTCGACATCGGCATCGCCGTCGGTTCGCCGCGTGGCCTGGTCGTGCCCATCCTGCGCAACGCCGACCAAATGAGCTTTGCGGACATCGAAAAGAAGATCGCCGAATACGGCGCGAAGGCGCGCGACGGCAAGCTGGGCATCGAGGAGATGACCGGCGGCACGTTCTCGATCTCCAATGGCGGCGTGTTCGGCTCGATGCTGTCGACGCCCATCATCAACCCGCCGCAATCCGCGATCCTCGGCGTGCATGCCACGAAGGACCGCGCGGTGGTGGAGAACGGCCAGGTCGTGGTTCGCCCGATCAACTACCTCGCGATGTCGTACGACCACCGCATCATCGACGGCCGCGAAGCCGTGCTGGGCCTGGTCGCGATGAAGGAAGCGCTGGAAGACCCGGCTCGACTTCTCTTCGACATCTGAGGAGCGCGAAGATGTCCAAGAACTTCGACGTCATCGTCATCGGCGGCGGCCCCGGCGGCTACATCGCGGCCATCCGCGCTGCGCAACTGGGCTTCAACACGGCCTGCATCGACGAGTGGAAGAACGCCGCAGGCGGCCCGGCGCCCGGTGGCACCTGCACGAACGTGGGCTGCATCCCGTCCAAGGCGCTGCTGCAGTCGTCCGAACATTTCGAGCACGCCGGCAAGCACTTCGCCGACCATGGCATCCAGGTCAAGGGCCTCGACCTCGACCTCGCGAAGATGCTGTCCCGCAAGGACACGGTCGTGAAGCAGAACAACGACGGCATCCTGTTTCTCTTCAAGAAGAACAAGGTCTCGTTCTTCCACGGCCGCGGCTCCTTCGCGAAGGCGGCCGACGGCGGCTACGAGATCAAGGTCGGCGAGGAGTCGCTCGTCGGCAAGCACATCATCGTCGCCACGGGCTCGAATGCGCGCGCCTTGCCCGGCACGCCCTTCGATGAAGAGAACATCCTCTCGAACGACGGCGCGCTGCGTATCCAGGGCGTGCCGAAGAAGCTGGGGCTGATCGGCTCCGGCGTCATCGGACTGGAGATGGGTTCCGTGTGGCGCCGCCTAGGTGCGGAAGTGACCGTGCTCGAGGCGCTGCCGACTTTCCTCGGCGCCGTGGACGAACAGATCGCGCGCGAAGCCAAGAAGGCGTTCGACAAGCAGGGCCTGAAGATCGAGCTCGGCGTCAAGGTCGGCGAGATCAAGTCCGGCAAGAAAGGCGTGTCGGTCGCCTGGACGAATGCGAAGGGCGAGGCCCAGACGCTCGAAGTCGACAAGCTGATCGTGTCGATCGGCCGCGTGCCGAACACGATCGGCCTGAACGCCGAAGGCGTGGGCCTGAAGCTCGACGAGCGCGGCGCGATCGTCGTCGACGGGGACTGCAAGACGAACCTGCCCAATGTGTGGGCGGTCGGGGACGTCGTGCGAGGCCCGATGCTCGCGCACAAGGCGGAAGAAGAGGGCGTCGCGGTGGCCGAGCGCATCGCGGGCCAGCACGGGCACGTCAACTTCAATACCATCCCCTGGGTGATCTATACCAGCCCCGAGATCGCATGGGTCGGCCAGACCGAGCAGCAGCTCAAGGCCGCCGGCGTGAAGTACAAGGCGGGTACCTTTCCCTTCATGGCGAACGGCCGCGCGCGCGCGCTGGGCGACACGACGGGCATGGTGAAGTTCCTGGCGGATGCCACGACGGACGAAATCCTGGGCGTTCACATCGTCGGCCCGATGGCGAGCGAGCTGATTTCGGAAGCCGTCGTGGCGATGGAGTTCCGGGCGTCGGCCGAAGACATCGCGCGCATCTGCCACGCGCACCCGTCGCTGTCCGAGGCGACCAAGGAAGCGGCGTTGGCCGTCGACAAGCGGACCTTGAACTTCTGACGCTCCTTGCACGCAGATGAGCGTCAAGGAGCAGTACGACAAGGAGCTGGCGCAGCGCGGTTACGTGAGTGACCCCGCGCAGCTGCGCGCCGTCGCGGCCCTGGACCGCTGCGCGTCCGAGTGGGCGCAATACAAGGAGCAGCGCTCCAACGTCTTCAAGAAGCTCATCAACCGACCCGACATCCCGCGCGGCGTGTACATGTACGGCGGGGTGGGGCGCGGCAAGAGCTTCCTCATGGACTGCTTCTTCACGGCTGTGCCCGTCGTGCGCAAGACACGCCTTCACTTTCACGAGTTCATGCGCGAAGTGCACCGCGAACTCGGGGAACTCCAGGGCACCGTGAACCCGCTGGATGCGCTGGGCGAGCGTATTGCCAAGCGCTACCGGTTGATCTGCTTCGACGAGTTCCACGTCGCGGACATCACCGACGCGATGATCCTGCATCGCCTGCTCGACGCGCTTTTCGACAACGGCGTGGGCTTCGTCACGACCTCGAACTTCAAGCCCGACGACCTCTATCCGAACGGCCTGCATCGCGACCGCCTGCTGCCCGCGATCGACCTGCTCAACGAGAAGCTGGAAGTCATCAGCGTGGACAACGGCGTCGACTATCGCGGGCGCATGATGGAGCAGGTGCAGCTCTACCATACGCCGCTCGGCCCCGAGGCGGACAAGGCGATGGACGAAGCCTTCACGCAACTCGCCGAATCCCGCGACGAAGACCCGGTGCTTCACATCGAAGCGCGCGAAATCCGCGCGCGGCGCAAGGCAGGCGGCGTCGTGTGGTTCGATTTCCGCACGCTGTGCGGCGGCCCGCGCTCGCAGAACGACTACCTGGAGATCGCGACGCAGTTCCACACCGTGCTGCTGTCCGACGTGCCGCACATGCCCGTGCGCATGGCGTCCGAGGCGCGACGCTTCACCTGGCTCGTGGACGTGCTGTACGACCGGCGCGTGAAGCTGATCATGTCGGCTGCCGTGCCGCCGGATGCGTTGTACACCGAGGGCCCCCTGGCCCACGAATTTCCCCGCACCATTTCGCGCCTGCACGAAATGCAATCCGCCGAGTTCCTGGCCCTGGAGCACCGCACCGTGGATACGCGCCTCACATGAAAAAGCTGGTCCTGCTCGCGACGCTCTGCTGCGCTGTCGCCGCGGCGGCGCAGGAAGACGCCGAAGTCACGGCACACCGTGCGCGGATCGCCGCCGATCGGTCGAAGGCCGAGGCCGAATTCGTCCAGCAGGAGAAGGCCTGTTACGGCAAGTTCGCCGTGAACGATTGCCTGAAGGAGGCCCGCGCGAAGCGGCGCGTGGTCATCGCGGACCTGCGCCGGCAGGAGATTTCCCTCAACGATTCGATCCGCAGGCGCCGCGGCGCCGAGCGGCAGCGCGAGAACGATGAACGCGCCGAGCTGGAAAGGCAACGCAAGGACCCGGCGGAGCGGGCGAAGGCGGCGCAGGCCCAGCGTGAAAAGGAAGTGCGTGGCGCCGGGAAAGCTGCCGAGCATCAGGACCGCGCCGCGGCTGCGGAAGCGCGGGCGTCGCAGGCGCGCGATGCGCAGCGCCGCAAGGAGGCGGATATGGCGCAGGCGCGTGCCCGGCTCGAGCAGGATGCCGCCGACAACAAGGCGCGTCGATTGAAGGCGGAGGCGGATGCCAGGGAGCGCAAGGCTGCGCTGGAAAAGCGGATCGCCGCCCGCAAGAAGCCCCCGGCGAGTTCCCTGCCCGTGCCGCCCTGACCGGGCTCAGGCCTCGAGCGGTTCCAGCTTGACGATCACCAGCGAGAGGTTGTCGCCGCCGCCCCGGCCGCGCGAACGCGCCTTCTCGATCAGGAATTCCGTGGCCTCGCGCGGCGACAGCGACGACAGCACCGAACCCAGCTCGCTCGGGCTGAAGTAGTGCCACACGCCGTCGCTGCAGGCCATGAGCACGTCGCCCGGCTTGAGCTGGGGAATGAAGTGGTGCGTCGCCGGCGGATCGTCCTCGGCGCCCAGGCAACCCATCAGGATGTTGGATTGGGGGTGCACGTTGGCTTCTTCCTCGGTGAGCTCGCCGCGTTCCACCAGCGTCTGCACATAGGAATGATCCATAGTGCGCGACACCAGGCGGCCGCTGTGGAAGTGGTAGATGCGCGAATCGCCGGCATGCACCCAGTGGCAGTCGCCGCCGGGGTTGATCAGGTAGGCGGCGACGGTGCTGTGCGGCTCCTGTTCGGAGGAAATGGCTGTCAGCTTGATGACGATATGCGCTTCGTGGACGATCTGCGTGAGCAGCGAGGGTGCGTCGTCGTGATCGGGCGAGTAGCGTTCGAACAGCTGCTTGGCTGTCATCATCACTTGGTCGGAGGCCTTGCGGCCGCCGCTGCGGCCGCCCATGCCGTCGGCGACGATGCCGAGCACGCAGCCCGGCTGGCGCGGATGACTGAGCAGCCCGACCTGGTCTTGCTGGTATTCGCGGTCACCCTTGTGGATGCCGGTGGATGCGGTGAGTCGGTATCCCTTGGACATGTCTTGCTGGTTCGATGCCCCATTATCTATGGTGCGCCGGATCATTCCCTGCGAAAATCGCATTATCGAACGAACCCGGCCGTGGCGGCCGCCGCGCCCCCAGATTCCTTGGATTCCAACCTTCACTCCCCCGACCGGCGCCTGATCGAACTGCGGATGGAACATGCCGACCTCGACGCGATGATCGACCGCGCCTCCCAGGAAAGCCCGGTCGACGAGCTCATGATGCGGCGGCTGAAAAAGCGCCGCCTGGCCCTGCGGGACCTGATCGCCCGCCTCGAACTGGCCAACGACCCCAAAGAACCCGCCTGATGCCCCTGCACGATCCGGTTCGCGAAGCCTTCGCCGAGGGCGGTGTGCTGTCGCGCGCCGCCGAACATTTCCTTCCCCGCCCGGGACAGACCGACATGGCCATGGCCGTGGCGAGGACCATCGAGTCGGGCGGGGCGCTGGTGGTCGAGGCCGGCACGGGCGTCGGCAAGACTTTTTCCTATCTTGTGCCGGCGCTGCTGAGCGGCGAGCGCGTCCTGCTGTCCACCGCGACGAAGACGCTGCAGGACCAGCTTTTCGGCCGCGACCTGCCGAAGCTGGTGCAGGCGCTGGGCCTGCCGGTGCGCACCGCGCTGCTCAAGGGGCGCGGCAGTTACCTCTGCCTGCATCGCATGGAGCAGGCGCGGCAGGATTCGACCCTGCCCGATCGAAGTGCGGTCCGCGTGCTCGCGAAGATCGAGGAGTGGTCGCAGTCGACGCGCACGGGCGACCTCGCGGAACTCCCCGGCCTGGACGAACGCTCGGCGGTGATCCCGCTCGTCACCTCGACGCGCGAGAACTGCCTGGGCTCGCAGTGCCCGAAGTTTCGCGCCTGCCACGTCAATCTCGCGCGGCGCGAAGCGCTCGCGGCCGACGTCGTCGTGATCAACCACCACCTGTTCTTCGCGGATCTCGCGGTGCGCGAATCCGGCATGGCGGAGCTGCTGCCCACGGTGCGTGTCGCGATCTTCGACGAGGCTCACCAGTTGAACGAGACGGGGGTGCAGTTCCTCGGCACGCAGCTCACGACGGGCCAGCTGCTGGATTTCAGCCGCGACATGCTGGCGGCGGGCCTGCAACTGGCGCGCGGCCTGGTCGACTGGCAGCAGGTGGCCGGCACCCTGGAGCGGAGCGCGCGCGACCTGCGTCTCGTCGTCGGCCGCACGGCGCCCGGCGCCCGCCTGCGATGGGTGGCGCAGGCGCCGGCGGACGTTGATCCCGATGCGTGGGAAGCCGCGCTTTCGGATGTCCGCGAGGCTTGCGCCGGGGCCGCCGAAGCGCTTGCCACCGTCAGTGAAATCGCACCGGACTTTGCCCGCCTGATCGAGCGCGCGGACATCCTCGGCACGCGCGCGCAAGCCTTCTGCGAACCCTGCGAAGCCGGCTCCGTCCGTTGGGTCGACGCCGGTGCGCAGCTGCGCCTGGTCGAGTCCCCGCTGGACATCGCAAAGGCGGTCCGCGAGAAGCTCCTTCGCAGCAGCGGCGATGAATCATCGAAGAAGTCCTGGATCTTCACTTCGGCCACGCTGGGCGACGATTCGCGGCTCTCGTGGTTTACCGAACCGTGCGGTCTCGAGTCGGCGGAGGTCTTGCAGGTGGAGAGCCCGTTCGACTACCCGGCGCAGGCCGCGGTGTATGTCCCACGGCATCTCGCCAAGCCCGGCGACCCGGCACACAGCGGGCAGGTGGCGGCGCTCGCGGCGCAAGCGGTCCGGCAGCTGGGTGGAGGCACGATGGTGCTGACCACGACACTGCGAGCGCTGCGCACCATTGGCGAGGAACTGCAGCGGCAGTTCGACGCCGCTTCGGGCATCGAAGTGCTGGTGCAGGGTCAGTGGCCCAAGCGGCGGCTCATCGACCGGTTCCGCGAAGGCGCGTCGCAAGGCAAGCCGGGCTGCCTGCTCGTGGCGTCGGCATCGTTCTGGGAAGGCGTGGACGTCCCCGGCGATGCGCTGCAGCTAGTGATCATCGACAAGCTGCCGTTCCCGCCGCCGGGCGACCCGCTGGTGGAGGCGCGTTCGCAGCGGCTCGAATCGCAGGGCCGCAGTCCCTTCAACGATTACTTCATTCCGGAGGCGGCGGTCGCGCTGAAGCAGGGAGCCGGGCGCCTGATCCGCCGCGAGACGGACCAGGGCGTGCTCGTGGTATGCGACACGCGTCTGGCGACGATGGGCTACGGAAGGCGGCTGATGGCGGCGCTGCCGCCGATGCGCGTGCTCAAGGGCGACGACGAATTCCTGGAGGTGCTGGATGGCCTGGCGGCTACCAGAATTTCCACCACGGATCCTGCCTGGACTTGAAGCCCCGGGTCAGGTATTCGCTCTTCGGAAAGCTTCGCTCCATCACGCGGCGCGTGTCGTCCCGCAGGGACGTCATGCCGAGCTCGTCGTACGAGCGCATGAGGATGAAGAGCGCTTCCTCGATGGCAGGGACTTCCTTGTAGTCGGTGACCGCGCTTTGCGCCCGGTTGATCGCGGCCACGTAGGCGCCGCGGCTGTAGTAGTAGCGCGCGACGTGCACTTCATACTGTGCGAGCGAGTTGACGATGTAGGTCATGCGCGCGCGCGAATCCGGCGCGTAGCGCGAATCCGGGAAGCGCGTCACGAGTTCCTTGAAGGACTCGAACGATTCCTTGGCTGCTTTCTGGTCGCGCTCCGACAGGTCCTGCCGCGCGAGGAAATTGAAGGCGCCGAGGTTGTCGTTGAAGTTGACGATGCCCTTCAGGTACAGGGCGTAGTCGATCGCCGGGCTGGCCGGATGCAGCTTCATGAAGCGGTCGAGCGTGGCGAGCGCCGACGCCTGGTCGTTGCTCTTGTATTGCGCGTAAGCTTTTTCGAGCTGAGCCTGCTGGGCCAGCGGCGTGCCGGCCGCGCGGCCTTCGAGCTTTTCGAACAGCGGGACGGCCTTGTCGTAGGCGCCGTTGTTCGCCTCGTCGCGCGCTTCGGAGTAGAGCTTGTTGGGGCTCCAGTTTTCCGTCTTGTCGTCGGAGGTCGATGAACACGCTGCCAGCAGTGCGGTGATGCAGAGGGCCGCCGCGTGGACGACCGATAATTTGCCTCGGAGCATGTAACTCGACTTTCTTGGAAACAGGGCCAATTCATTATATCGACCGACCTCCACATGACCGACACCAGCGCGGTCACTGAAGACTTCGCCGACGCGGGACCCGACGTCGAAGCGCGGGCGTTCGTCATCGACGCGGCGCATCACGGCGGTCGGCTCGACCGCGCGCTCGCGGACTTCGCACCCGAGTTTTCGCGGAGCTACCTGCAGCAATTGATCGAGGCGGGCGCCGTCACGATCGGGCAGGAGCGCGCTTCGCGTTCCTCCCGCAAGGTGAAGGCGGGAGAGGCAGGCACGCTCGAGCTGCGTCCGACGCCGCAGAGCCAGGCTTTCCGGCCGGAGGCCATGCCGCTGGACGTCGTGCACGAGGACGAGCACCTGCTCGTGGTGAACAAGCCGCCGGGCCTCGTCGTGCATCCCGCGCCCGGCAACTGGAGCGGCACCTTGCTCAACGGATTGCTGGCCCGCGACCCGGGTGCCGCGATGCTGCCGCGCGCCGGCATCGTTCATCGCCTGGACAAGGACACGTCGGGTCTCATGGTGGTCGCGCGCACGCGGGTCGCAATGGATGCGCTGGTGCGCATGATCGCGGCGCGCGAGGTCTCGCGCGAATACGCCGCCCTCGCGCACCGGCCCTGGAGCGGCGGCGCCACCCGCCATGTGGATGCGCCGATCGGGCGCGATCCCCGCAACCGTTTGCGCATGGCCGTCGTCGAAGGCGGCAAGCCCGCGTCCACCACCTTTCGCCTGCTGCAGGATGCCGAGGCGGGCTGCTGGGTTCACGCGACATTGGGCACGGGCCGCACGCACCAGATCCGCGTGCACATGGCCCACATCGGCCACGCGCTGGTGGCCGACGAGGTCTACGGCGGCGCGCCAGCGGCGGGGATGGCGCGTCAGGCGCTGCACGCCTGGCGGCTCGCATTCGCGCATCCCGTCACGGGGGTGCCGCTGGATTTCCGCGCGGAGTTGCCCGACGACCTGTGCGGGGCGCTCGCGGCCTGGGGCCTGCGCTACAATCGCCTCGAATGGCTCACGAGCCACGCCCCCGGCTAGCCTGGGTGGCACGCGCACTTTTTCCAGCGCCCCCTGTTCAGCCTTTGATTTGCGCGCCGCTGGCGCCTTTTCCCGGAACGGCAAGACCATGAATACGACGGATGCGAAGCGCGTCCTCGAAACCGCCCTGATTTGCTCGCAGCAGCCGATGCCGGTTCGCGAGTTGCGTGTCCTGTTCGACGACGAACTCGCCGCCGACACCATCAAGGCGTTACTCGCGGACCTCCAAAACGACTGGGCGCAGCGCGGCGTGGAGCTCGTGCATGTCGCCAGCGGCTGGCGCTTCCAGAGCCGCCCGCAGATGCGCGAATACCTGGACCGGCTGCACCCGGAAAAGCCCCCCAAGTACACGCGCGCCGTGCTCGAGACGTTGGCGATCATCGCGTACCGGCAGCCCGTGACGCGCGGCGACATGGAAGACATCCGCGGCGTGACCATCAACGCGCTGATCCTCAAGCAGCTCGAGGATCGCGGCTGGATCGAGGTCATCGGGCACCGCGAAACCGTCGGGCGGCCCGCGCTCTTCGCGACCACCCGGCAATTCCTGGACGACCTCGGCATCGAATCGCTGGACCAGTTGCCGGTCCTCGACGGCCCCGCGCAGCAGGCGAACCTGCTCGCGTCGCTGGCGATGGACGGCGAAGCCGAACTCGCGCTGCAAGCCCCCACCGAATCGGCGCCCGAAGTCCCGACCGGAGAGGCCGTCGAGGCCCCCCAGGCCCCCGAGGCCGAATCCCTTGAGGCCCCGAATACGGGGCAGGCCGGCGATGGCGCCGCCGATGACACGCCCGAAGCCGTCGAAAGTTGAACATGAACGAACCCCTGCCGGGCGGTCCCGCCCCCTCTGCCGACGACATGCGTGAGGAGGACGATTCGCGCGACCGGGAAGACGAACTCTGGGACGAGGCCGATGACGACGGCGAGGGCGAGGCGCGCGGCGAAGGTTCCGCCGAGCCGTCCGAACCCACCGTGCCGATCAGCTTCCAGGACGTCATCTCCGGCCAGTTCGACAAGGAAGTCGAAAGTCCGGACGTCACCCTGCCCAAGCGCGTCCTGCTGCCGCAGGCCGAAACGCCCAAGCTTCACAAGGTGCTCGCGCAGGCGGGACTGGGGTCCCGCCTCGAGATGGAACAGCTCATCATGGAAGGGCGCATCTCGGTCAACAACGAGCCCGCTCACATCGGGCAGCGCATCCAGTTCGGCGACCAGGTCAAGGTCAACGGCAAGCCCATCCGTTTTCGCATCGCACCGCCGCCGGCGCGCGTCATCGCATACCACAAGCCGGTGGGCGAGGTGGTCACGCATGACGACCCGCAGAACCGCCCGACCGTCTTTCGCAAGCTGCCCCGCCTGGTGCAGGGCAAATGGCAATCCGTGGGCCGGCTCGACCTGAATACCGAAGGCCTGCTGCTCTTCACGAGCTCCGGGGAGCTCGCCAACAAGCTGATGCACCCGCGCTTCGGCCTCGAGCGTGAGTACGCCGTGCGCGTGCTGGGCGCGCTCAGCAACGAAGAGAAGCAGCGCCTGCTCGACGGGGTCGAGCTCGAGGACGGCCGGGCGCAGTTCGGCTCCATCGAGGACGGCGGCGGCGAAGGTGCGAACACCTGGTACCGCGTCACGATTTCGGAAGGGCGCAATCGCGAGGTGCGGCGCCTCTTCGAAGCGCTGGGCCATGCGGTGAGCCGCCTCATCCGTATCCGCTATGGCGCGATGCTTCTGCCGCGGGGCCTCAAGCGCGGCGCGTTCATGGAGCTCGACGAACACGACATTCGCGCCTTGCTGCATGCCGCTGGCGCGGGCGAATCCCGTCGCGCGCCGCAAGGCGAAGGCGGGGACGGCGAGCGGGGCGACGGCGCAAAGGGAGGACGGAACCGGCGCCGCGGCAACCGTAACGGCGGCCCCCGCGGGAATAATCGCGACGGTGGTGGGCAAGGGCGAGGCCAGGGCCAGCCATTCCAGGGCGCGGGCGGCGGTGGCGGGCAAGGGCAGCAACGCCGCAAGGACCGCGGAGGCGACCGCCAGGGCGGCGGGGCGGCCCAGCCGGACCCGATGAAGACGTCTTTCGGTTACATCGGCGCCGACAGCTTCACCCGGCAGCGCCAGGGAGGCGGGCAGGGCCCCGGCGGCCCGCGGCGTGGAGGCGGCGGCGGGGGCGGCGGTGGGGGCGGGGGCGGCCAGCGCCGGGGCGGCGGGGGCCGGGGCCGTTGAGGCCATGCGCCTGTCACGCCCGCGGGTTAAAATAGCGGGCTTTGCCGAACTTTCGCGACGCGGCGAGAACTTAACTTCATCAGCTCAGGAAAAAATCAAATGGCCATCGAACGCACCCTCTCCATCATCAAGCCCGACGCCGTGGCGAAAAACGTCATCGGCCAGATCCTCGCGCGTTTCGAGGCCGCCGGCCTGAAGATCATCGCCGCCCGCATGGCGCACCTGTCGCGTGGCGAAGCCGAGCAGTTCTACGCCGTGCACAAGGAGCGTCCCTTCTTCAAGGACCTGGTGGAGTTCATGATTTCCGGCCCCGTGATGATCCAGGTGCTGGAAGGCGAGGGCGCCATCCTGAAGAACCGCGACCTGATGGGCGCGACCGACCCGAAGAAGGCCGCCGCGGGGACCATCCGCGCGGACTTCGCCGACAGCATCGATGCCAACGCGGTGCACGGCTCCGACGCGCCCGAAACCGCCAAGGGCGAGGTCGCGTTCTTCTTCCCCGGCATGAACGTGTATTCCCGCTAACCCCGGGATTGCCCATGCGATGACGGCCAACCTCCTCGACTTCGACCTCGAAGGTCTGGCCGCGTTTTGCGAAACCCTGGGTGAAAAGCGCTTCCGCGCCACCCAGCTGTTCCGCTGGATCCACCAGCGCGGCGCCCGCGATTTCGACGCGATGAGCGATCTCGCGAAGTCCCTGCGCGAAAAGCTCAAGACCACCGCCCGCATCGAAGGCCTCTCGGTCATCTCCCAGCAGGAATCGACCGACGGCACCATCAAATGGCTGTTCGATGTCGGCAATGGCGATGCCGTGGAAGCGGTGTTCATTCCCGAGGACGACCGCGGCACGCTCTGCGTGTCGTCGCAGGCGGGTTGCGCCGTCGGCTGCCGCTTCTGCTCCACCGGCCACCAGGGCTTTTCGCGCAACCTCACCACCGGCGAGATCGTCGCGCAGCTCTGGTTCGCGGAGCATTTCCTGCGCGCGCGCACGGGCGGCGCCGAACGCGTCATCTCCAACGTCGTGATGATGGGCATGGGCGAGCCGCTGCAGAACTATTCGGCCCTGGTGCCCGCCCTGCGCGTGATGCTCGACGACCATGGCTACGGCCTGTCGCGCCGGCGCGTGACGGTCTCCACGTCGGGCGTGGTGCCGATGATGGATCGGCTCGGGATCGACTGTCCCGTCGCCCTGGCTGTGTCGTTGCACGCACCGAACGACGCGCTGCGCGACAACCTCGTCCCTCTGAACAAGAAGTACCCGCTTGCCGAATTGCTCGACGCGTGCAACCGCTACCTCGTCCACGCGCCGCGCGACTTCATCACGTTCGAATATTGCATGCTCGATGGCGTGAACGACCAGCCCGAGCATGCGCGCCAGCTCGTCGAACTCCTGCGCTCCCATGGCGGGCAGGGCGTCTCCTGCAAGATCAACCTGATTCCCTTCAACCCGTTCCCGCAATCCGGCCTGACGCGTTCGCCCCACAAACAGGTGCTCGCATTCGCGAAATTGCTGAGCGATGCTGGTATCGTCACCACTGTGCGCAAGACACGGGGGGACGACATCGACGCAGCCTGCGGCCAGCTCGCCGGCGACGTCAAGGACCGCACCCGCGTCGACCAGCGGATGGCCCGCCAGCGCACGGTGATGCTCAAGCAGGTGCCGGCCCGGGCGGCTGGCGCGAAGGAGACCTGAACGATGACGAACGCCGCCGCGGTCCGCCGCGACCCGAGGAAGCTGCTGGCCTGGGCCTGGCTGGCGGGTGCGCTGCTGGTTGCCCTGGGCGGCTGCGCATCCCCTTCGCGGCCCGAAGGCGGCGGGGCGCCCGACATCCTGACCGAGTCCGATGAACCCGAAGCGCGGCGTCGCGCCCGCATCCGCATGGAATTGGCCGTCGGCTATTTCGAGCAGGGCCAGACCAACGTGGCACTCGACGAGCTTAAGCAGGTGATCGCGATCGATCCCGCCTACCCCGATGCGTACAACCTGCGCGGGCTGATCTACATGCGGCTGAACGACATCCGGCAGGCCGAGGAGAGCTTTCGGCGCGCCGTGTCGCTCAATCCGCGAGATGGCAACGTCCAGCACAACTACGGCTGGCTCCTGTGCCAGCAGGCCCGCTACGAAGAGGCGGGCCGTGCCTTCGAGGCGGCGATGGCAAGCCCCGTCTATCCCGGCCGCGCGAAGACCTTGATGGCGCAGGGCATCTGCGAGGCGAAGGCGGGGCGGCTTGCCGAAGCCGAACGTTCGCTCGCCCGGTCGTACGAGCTGGACGCGGCGAACCCTGTCACCGGGTACACGCTGGCGGGGCTGCTGTTTCGCCGCGGAGACTTCGTGCGGGCCCAGTTCTACATCCGGCGCCTGAACAACAGCGATGCCGCGAACGCGGAAACCCTGTGGCTCGGCGTGCGCGTGGAGCGCAGCCTGGGAGACCGCGTGGCCATGCAGCAGCTCGGCGACCAGCTCAAGAAGCGCTTCCCGCGCACCCGCGAGGCGCTCGCGTACGACCGCGGAGCCTTCGATGAGTGAGTCCTGGGCGCAAGAAGGGCAGGATGTCCAGGCGCCCCCGGCGGCCGCCGATTCCGTGACCGCCGGCGCCTTGCTGCGCCAGGCCCGCGAAGCAGCCGGACTGCACGTCGCCGCCCTGGCCGTGGCACTCAAGGTGCCGGTGCGAAAGCTGGAAGCCCTGGAGGACAACCGCTGGGACGTGCTGACCGATTCGGTGTTCGTGCGCGCGCTGGCGTCCAGCGTCTGCCGCAACCTGAAAGTCGATCCGCAGCCCATCCTGGACCGATTGCCCCGCACGCCGGCGCCTCGGCTGATGCAGGCCAGCGAAGGGATCAACGCCCCGTTCCGCGCGCCGAGCGATGCGGCGCCGCCCAGCTGGTACGACCAGGTGACGAAGCCGGTCTTCCTGGTCGTGTTCGCCATCCTGCTGGGGGCCATCGTGATCATCCTGCTGCCTGCGCGCCATGAGGCGCCGCCCGTGGCGCTCATGCCGACGGAGGCGCAACCTGTCCTGGTGCCGCCACCCAATCCGGCGCCGACGATGGACATTCCGGCTGCCGCGGCTTCCACGCCCGTGGCGGCAGCCGCCCCGCCGGTGGCGCCGGCGCCCGCAGTGAGCAGCGCTGCGCCGCCGGTGGCCGCCCCGTCCGCCGCAAGTTCGGGCGCCACTGCCAGTGCCAGTGCGAGTGCACCCGCCGCGCCGGCCGCTCCCGCCAGCGGCATCGTCGTTGTCCGCACGAAGGGCCAGTCCTGGGTGGAGGTGACGGATGCCAGGGGCGCCATGGTGCTGCGGCGGCAGATGGAGTCCGGCGAGGCCGCCGGCGTCTCCGGTGCGCTGCCGCTTCGCGTGACGATCGGCCGGGTGGACAACACGGAGGTGCAGGTGCGCGGCAAGTCGTTCGACCTGCGCCCGGTGTCGCGCGACAACGTCGCGAGATTCGAGGTCAAGTGATGTCCGACTGCCTTCCCATCGAACCCGCTGCGCCCAAGGCGCGGCGATCCCGCCAGGCGCGCGCCGTCTGGGGTTCTCGCACCGTCACCATCGGCGGCGATGCTCCCGTGCGGATTCAGTCGATGACGAATACCGACACGGTGGATGCGATCGGCACCGCGATCCAGGTGAAGGAACTCGCGATCGCCGGCTCGGAGCTCGTGCGCATCACCGTGAACACGCCCGAAGCCGCCGCGCAGGTCCCGTACATCCGCGAGCAACTCGATCGCATGGGTATCGACGTGCCGCTGGTGGGCGACTTCCATTACAACGGCCATCGCCTGCTCACCGACTATCCGGATTGCGCCCAGGCCCTGTCCAAGTACCGCATCAACCCCGGCAACGTGGGCAAGGGCGACAAGCGCGACCGCCAGTTCGGCCAGATGATCGAGGCGGCGATGCGCTGGAACAAGGTCGTGCGCATCGGCGTCAACTGGGGCAGCCTCGACCAGGAACTGCTGGCCCACCTCATGGACGTGAACAGCGCGCGCGCCCAGCCGTGGGAAGCGAAGTCCGTGATGTACGAAGCGCTCATCTCGTCGGCTGTCGAATCCGCGCACCGCGCCGTCGAAATGGGCATGGACGCGAACCAGATCATCCTGTCGTGCAAGGTGAGCGGCGTGCAGGACCTGGTTTCGGTCTACCGGGAACTCGCGAAGCGCTGCGACTACGCCTTGCACCTCGGCCTCACCGAAGCGGGCATGGGCACCAAGGGCACGGTGGCGTCGAGCGTGGCGCTCGGCATCCTGCTGCAGGAAGGCATCGGCGACACGATTCGCGTGTCGCTCACGCCGCAGCCCGGCGAATCACGCACGCAGGAGGTCGTGATCGCCTCGGAAATCATCCAGTCGCTGGGCCTGCGCAGCTTCGTGCCGAGCGTCACCGCGTGTCCCGGATGCGGCCGCACCACCAGCACCACCTTCCAGGAACTCGCCAAGCAGATCGACGACCACCTGCGCGCCAACATGCCGGTGTGGCGCGAGAAGTACCCGGGCGTCGAGAAGATGAAGGTCGCCGTGATGGGCTGCATCGTGAACGGTCCCGGCGAGAGCAAGCACGCCGACATCGGTATCAGCCTGCCCGGCAACGGCGAGGCGCCGGCCGCGCCGGTCTTCATCGACGGCGAGAAAGCGCTCACCCTGCGCGGCGACAACATCGCCAACGAATTCCACCAGCTCGTCGAAAACTACGTCGAGAAGCGGTTCGGCCACCCCGAAGTGGCAGAGCACGCCTGACTCCCTGAACACATGGCCGAGAAACTGAATGCCGTCAAAGGCATGAACGACATATTGCCGGGCTCCGTCTCGCGCAAGGAAAAACTGCCCACGTCCGCAATCTGGCACTGGTTCGACGGCGTGGTGCGCGACGTGCTGGCGCGCTACGGCTACCAGTACATCGTGACCCCGGTGGTGGAGCCGACGGCCCTGTTCGTGCGGGGCCTCGGCGAGGTGACCGATATCGTCGAGAAGGAAATGTATTCCTTCGTCGATTCCATGAACCAGGACCAGCTCACGCTGCGGCCGGAAGCCACGGCCGGCATCGTGCGTGCGGTGGTGCAGCACAACGCCCTCTACAACGGGCCGCTGCGCATCTGGACCATGGGCCCGATGTTCCGCCACGAGCGCCCGCAAAAGGGCCGTTACCGCCAGTTCCACCAGCTGGACGTGGAAGCCCTCGGCTTGCCGGGGCCGGATGTCGACGTGGAATTGATCCTCATGGGGCGCGCGCTGTGGCGCGAGCTGGGACTCGTCGAAGGCGAGCAGGTGCGCCTCGAAATCAACAGCCTGGGCCAGTCCGCGGAACGCGCAGCCCACCGGCAGGCGCTCGTGGGCTACCTCGAGCAGCACATGGACGTGCTCGACGAAGAGGCCCGGCGGCGCGTGCACACCAACCCGCTGCGCGTGCTGGACAGCAAGAATCCTGCGATGCAAGCGGTGCTCGAAGCCGCGCCGAAGCTGCTCGATTTTCTCGGCGCCGAATCCATCGCGCACTTCGATGGCCTGCGGACGCTGCTGGATGCTGCGGGCGTCGCTTACCGCATCAACCCGCGGCTCGTGCGGGG
Source organism: Caenimonas aquaedulcis (assembly GCF_015831345.1). NCBI lineage: Bacteria > Pseudomonadati > Pseudomonadota > Betaproteobacteria > Burkholderiales > Comamonadaceae > Caenimonas > Caenimonas aquaedulcis. The sequence continues at coordinate 482,786 of NZ_JADWYS010000001.1, forward strand.
CATGGACTACTACAACCTCACGGTCTTCGAGTGGACGACCGACCTCCTGGGCTCCCAGGGAACGATTTGCGGCGGCGGACGCTACGACGGCCTGATCGAGCAGATGGGCGGCAAGCCGGCGCCGGCCATCGGGTTCGGCCTCGGCATCGAACGCCTGCTCCTGCTCGTGCAGGAACTGGACCTGCCCGTGCCCGCGGGCCTCGCGCAGGTCTACGCAGTCATCCCGGCCGAAGCGGCGGTCCCGCGTGCGCTGCCGTTCATCGAGAAACTGCGTGCGCAGGGCCTGAGCGTCTTCATGCATGCCGGCGGGGGCAACTTGAAGAACCAGTTGCAGAAGGCCGATGCGAGCGGGGCGGCCTTCGCGCTGATCTTCGGGGAGCAGGAACTGGCGTCCAACACCGTCAAGGTCAAGCTGCTGCGCGACCGTGACGCCGCGCAACTGGAAGTGCCGCTCGACGACGGCGGCGCCGCGACGATATCGCAGCTGCGCTAGGGCGCACGCCCACCCTCATACAATCGCAGGCTCGCGAGCAGGACACACAGCAACAATGGCAAACAATCTCGACCTCGAGGAACAGGAACAGCTTGACGAGCTCAAGCACTTCTGGAACGAGTACGGCAACCTCATCACCTGGGTGGTGATTCTCGTGTTCGGCGCCATCGCGGCGTGGACCGGCTGGCAGCGCTGGCAGGCTTCGCAGGCCGCGCAGGCGGCCGCGCTCTACGACGAGGTGGACCGCGCCGCGCAGGCGGGGGACACGGAACGCGTGCAGCGCGCCTTCGCGGACATCAAGGACAAGTTCGGGTCCACGACTTATGCGCAGCAGGCCGGCCTGGTGGCGGCCAAGACGCTGGTCGAAAAGGGCAACACCGACGGCGCCAAGGCGGCGTTGGTCTGGGTGGCCGACAAGTCGTCGGACGATGGCCTCCAGGCGCTTGCGCACCTGCGCCTCTCGGCGATCCTGATGGACGCGAAGGCGTACGACGAAGCTTCGAAGCAGCTCGCCGGAGAGTTTCCCAAGGACTTCGAACCTTTGGTGGCGGATCGCCGCGGGGATATCCTGAGCCTCCAGGGCAAGAAGGCCGAAGCCAAGGCCGAGTACGCCAAGGCGTACACCGGCCTGGACGAACGCAACGAGTACCGCCGCCTGGTGGAATTCAAGCTGAACGCGCTGGGCGTCGATGCGCAAAAACTCGCGGCACCTGCCGCCACCGCAGCTTCCGGAGGCGCCAAGCCATGACCCATTTCCCCAGGATGCGCGCACGCTCCGCGCTGGCCGCGGCCTTCGCCGCGGCAACGCTCTCCGGCTGCTCGATGCTGCCGTCCATGCCGTCCTTCCTGAGCTTCGGTGGATCCGACAAGGTCAAGCCGGCCGAACTCGTGCCCAACCCTGGCCTGATCGGCGTCCGGCAGGCATGGACCTCGCGTGTGGGCGAGGCCAACTTCCCGCTGGCCGTCAACACGTCGGGCGGCATGCTGGCGGTCGCGGGCGGCGACGGCACCGTGGCGGTCATCGACCCGGCTTCCGGGCGGGACGTCTGGCGTGCGAACGCCGGCGCCCCGATCGCCGCAGGTGTCGGCAGCGACGGCACGACACTCGCCGTCGTCACGCGTTCGAACGAACTGGTGGTGATGTCCGCCGGCAAGCAGGCGTGGCGGCAGAAGCTCTCCGCGGTGGCATACACCGCGCCTTTCGTCGCGGGCGGCCGCGTATTCGTGCTGACGGCGGACCGTGCCGTGTCCGCCTACGACGGCCAGACCGGCCGCAAGTTGTGGCAACAGCAGCGCCCGGGCGAGCCGCTCGTCCTGCGCAACGCGGGCGTGATGCTCGCCGTCGGCGATACGCTGGTGGTGGGGCTGTCGGGCCGGCTGGCCGGACTGAACCCGCAAAACGGCACGGCGCGCTGGGAGGTCCCCATTGCCTCGCCGCGCGGCATCAACGACGTCGAGCGGCTGGTGGACCTCGTAGGCCCCGTGAGCCGCGTCGGCAACAACCTGTGCGCGCGGGCTTTCCAGGCCAACGTCGGCTGTGTCGACGCCTCCCGCGGCGCCCTGGTGTGGGTCAAGCCCGCCAATGGTCACGAGGGACTCACTGGCGACGAAAAGACCGTCTTCGGTGCGGAAGCCGACGGCAAGGTCCTGGCGTGGAAGCGCGAGAACGGCGACAGGGCCTGGACGAGCGAGCTGCTGCTGCACCGCGGCCTGTCGGCGCCCCTGGCACTGGGCCGCTCGGTGATCGTGGGCGACAGCAGCGGCTTCGTGCACATGCTGTCGCGCGAAGACGGCAAGCTGCTCAACCGCCTGGCCACCGACGGCTCGGCGATCGTCGGCGCGCCCGTCGCCGCGGGCAACACGATGGTCGTGGTCACGCGCAACGGCGGCGTGTACGGCTTCGTGCCCGAATAACCCAACACGAGACCCACCGACGTGAAACCCGTGATGGCCCTGGTGGGCCGCCCCAACGTCGGCAAGTCGACCCTGTTCAACCGGTTGACCAAGTCGCGCGACGCCATCGTGGCGGACTTCGCCGGCCTCACACGCGACCGCCATTACGGCAACGCGAAGCACGGCAAGCACGAATTCATCGTGATCGACACCGGCGGCTTCGAGCCGACGGCCGAGAGCGGCATCTACATGGAGATGGCCAAGCAGACGCGGCAAGCCGTGGCCGAAGCCGACGTCGTCATCTTCGTCGTCGATGCGCGCGGCGGCCTCTCCGCGCAGGACTACGACATCGCCAAGTATCTGCGCAAGCTGGGCAAGCCCACGGTGCTGACCGCCAACAAGGCCGAGGGCATGACCGAAGGCGTGCAGCTCACCGAGTTCTACGAGCTCGGCCTGGGCGAGGTCCACGCGATTTCCGCAGCGCACGGCCAGGGCATCCGCAGCCTGGTCGAGGAGGCACTGGCGCCCCTCGGGCTGTCGGAAGAAGACGAAGAAGAGACGGCGCCGGACCCGACGGTCATCAAGCTCGCCGTGGCCGGTCGGCCCAACGTCGGCAAGTCCACGCTGATCAACACCTGGCTGGGCGAGGAGCGCCTGGTTGCCTTCGACCTGCCCGGAACCACGCGCGATGCGATCACGGTGCCTTTCGAGCGCAACGGGCAGAAATTCGAACTCATCGATACCGCGGGCCTGCGTCGCAAGGGGAAGGTCTTCGAGGCGATCGAGAAGTTCTCCGTCGTGAAGACGCTGCAGGCCATCGAATCGGCCAATGTGGTGCTCCTGCTGCTCGACGCCACGCAGGGCGTGACGGACCAGGATGCCCACATCGCGGGCTACATCCTCGAAAGCGGCCGCGCGGTGGTGCTGGCCGTCAACAAGTGGGACGCCGTGGACGAGTACCAGCGCGAGCAGGTGCACCGGCAGATCGAGACGCGGCTCGCATTCCTGAAGTTCGCGACGATGCACCTCATCTCCGCGAAGAAGCGCCAGGGGCTCGGGCCGGTGTGGCAGTCCATCGCCGCCGCCCACCGCTCCGCCATGATCAAGATGCCCACGCCGGTGCTCACGCGCCTGCTCCTGGAGGCCGTGGCGTTCCAGCAGCCCAAGCGAGCCGGCATGTTCCGCCCCAAGCTGCGCTATGCGCACCAGGGCGGGATGAACCCGCCGGTCATCGTGGTGCACGGGAACTCGCTGGAGCACGTGACGGACTCCTACAAACGCTTCCTGGAAGGGCGATTCCGCGCGGAATTCAAGCTGGTGGGCACCCCGCTGCGGGTGGAGATGAAGACCTCCCACAACCCTTACGCGGACAAGGATTAGGCGCCCGGCGCGGCACTGCCGCCGGATTTCGCCCGCAGCCTACTTGCACGGCCGTCTTGCTGTGGTAAGGTGCAGTTTCCAACAACACTTCCGAACACGGAACACGGAGAATATCGTGAGCAATAAAGGGCAGTTACTACAAGACCCCTTCCTCAACACACTGCGCCGCGAGCACGTGCCGGTCTCCATCTACCTGGTCAACGGCATCAAGCTGCAAGGCCAGATCGAGTCCTTCGACCAGTACGTGGTCCTGCTGCGCAACACGGTGACCCAGATGGTCTACAAGCACGCCATCTCCACGATCGTGCCGGGACGCGCCGTGAACTTCCAGGCCGCCGAGAGCACCGAAGCCGGCGCCGCCTAACGCGCATTGAGTTTTCCCACACCGCCAAACCACCCCTCCACCCCCGCGATCCTCGTCGGTGTGGACCTGGGGCTGCCCCATTACGACGCCGAGCTGGAAGAGCTCGGCCAGCTCGCCGAAACCGCAGGCATGACCCCGGTGGCCCGCGTTTCGTGCAAGCGCAAGGCGCCCGATACCGCCCTGTTCATCGGCAGCGGCAAGGCCGACGAGATCAAGGCGCTGGCAGCGCAGACGGGTGCGCAGGAAGTCCTGTTCGACCAGTCGCTGAGCCCGGCCCAGCAGCGCAACCTCGAGCGCCACATCGAACTCCCCGTGAACGACAGGACGCTGCTCATCCTCGAGATCTTCGCGCAGCGCGCCCGCAGCCACGAGGGCAAGCTGCAGGTCGAGCTCGCGCGCCTGCAGTACGTGAGCACCCGGCTCGTCCGCCGCTGGTCCCACCTGGAACGCCAGACGGGCGGGGCGGGTGTGCGCGGCGGCCCGGGCGAAAAGCAGATCGAGCTGGACCGGCGGATGATCGGCGATGCGATCAAGCGCACGCGAGAGCGCCTGCAGAAGCTCAAGAAGCAGCGGCAGACGCAGCGCCGCCAGCGCGAGCGCCGCGGCGCGTTCACGATTTCCATCGTGGGCTACACGAACGCCGGCAAGTCCACGCTCTTCAACGCGCTGGTCAAGGCCCGTGCGTATGCGGCGGACCAGCTCTTCGCCACCCTGGACACCACCACCCGGCAGTTGTACCTGGCCGATTCGAAAGACGAGAACGGTGTCGGCCGGAGCGTGTCGCTCTCGGACACGGTGGGCTTCATCCGCGACCTGCCGCACGGCCTCATCGATGCCTTCCAGGCCACCTTGCAGGAGGCCGTCGACGCGGACCTGCTCCTGCATGTCGTGGACGCCTCCAATCCCGACCACCCGGAGCAGATCGCCGAAGTGCAGCGCGTGCTGCACGAGATCGGCGCCGCGTCGGTTCCCCAGGTGCTCGTCTTCAACAAGATCGACGCGCTGCCCCCCGAACAGCGGCCCCGCGAGTTGCTCGACGTCTACGACCTCGACGGCCATCGCGTGCCGCGCATCTTCACGAGCAGCCGCACCGGCGAAGGGCTGGCCCTCCTGCGCCACCAGCTGGTGGAAGAGCTGGCCGGGCGCCCGGCCGATGCAAGCCCCCAGGGGGATGCGGAATTAGACGAAACGCCGGCGTGATTGGGCACAATCCGCCTGCAACAAGAAAGTAAACGAAGCGCATGAACCTCGCCACGAACCTCTTATCCCGGATCAGGGGACTGTTCAACCTGAACGATCCGCGCTGGGGCCGGGGCGACGACCACAAGTCGGAGGGCAACCGCCCGGATCCCCAGAAGCCCGACAACGGCCGCGGTCCCAACCAGGGACCGCCCGACCTCGACGAACTCTGGCGCGACTTCAACCGCAAGCTCGGCGGCCTTTTCGGCGGCGGCCGTGGCAAGAAGCCCGACAACGGCGGCAACTTCGGCGGTGGCGGCGGCAATTTCCAGCCCGACATGAAAAGCGCCGGGATCGGTGCGGGCCTGGTGGCCGCGGTGGTCGTGCTGATCTGGCTCGGCACCGGCTTCTTCATCGTCCAGGAAGGCCAGCAGGCCGTGATCACCCAGTTCGGCCGCTACAAGTCGACGGTCGGCGCGGGCTTCAACTGGCGCCTGCCGTACCCGATCCAGCGCCATGAGCTGGTGTTCGTCACGCAGATCCGCTCGGTGGACGTCGGCCGGGACAGCATCGTGAAGGCCACGGGCCTGCGCGAATCCGCGATGCTCACCGAGGACGAGAACATCGTCGAGATCAAGTTCGCGGTGCAGTACCGCCTGAGCGATGCGCGCGCCTGGCTCTTCGAGAGCAAGAACCCGCAGGACGCCGTGGTGCAGGCCGCGGAGACTTCCGTGCGCGAAGTCGTCGGCAAGATGAAGATGGACTCGGCGCTGTCCGAGGAACGCGACCAGATCGCGCCGCGCGTGCGCGCGCTCATGCAGACCATCCTGGACCGCTACAAGGTCGGCGTCGAAGTCGTGGGCATCAACCTGCAGCAAGGCGGCGTGCGGCCTCCCGAGCAGGTGCAGGCCGCCTTCGACGACGTGCTCAAGGCCGGCCAGGAACGAGAACGCGCCAAGAACGAGGCGCAGGCCTACGCCAACGACGTGATTCCACGTGCGGTGGGCGCGGCGTCGCGCCTGAACCAGGAGGCCAGCGCGTACAAGGCGCGCGTGGTCGCGCAGGCGCAGGGCGATGCGCAGCGCTTCAAGTCCGTGCTGGCCGAGTACCAGCGCGCGCCGCAGGTCACGCGGGACCGGATGTACATCGACTCCATGCAGCAGATCTACAGCAACGTCACCAAGATCATGGTGGATTCGCGCCAGGGCTCGAACCTGCTCTACCTGCCGCTCGACAAGATCATGCAGCAGGTCGCTCAGGGCGGGGCCGCCGCGGCGGTCGACCCGGTGCCTGCGCCGGGCGCAGCCCCTTCGCCGGTCCCGCCGCCCTCCGCCGGGACGGATTCCCGCACCCGCGACAACTCGCGCACGCGCGACCGCGAAACGCGATAAGGGACCAGAACAATGAACAGAATCGGATTCGTCGTCACCTCGGCCCTCGTGGCCCTCGCGCTCCTGAGCTCGATGCTCTTCGTCGTGGACCAGCGCCAGTTCGGCGTGGTGTACGCGCTCGGGCAGATCAAGGAAGTCATCACCGAACCCGGCCTGAACTTCAAGCTGCCGCCGCCGTTCCAGAACGTCACCTACATCGACAAGCGCCTGCTCACGCTGGACAGCCCGGACACCGAACCCATGCTGACGCTGGAGAAGCAGCGCATGGTGATCGACTGGTACGTGCGCTGGCGCATCACGGACCCGCTGCAGTACATCCGCAACGTGGGCCTGGACGAGGCCGCGGGCGCGAACCAGCTCAATCGCGTCGTGCGCAACGCCTTCCAGGAAGAGATCAACCGCTTCACCGTGCGCGAGCTCCTCTCGATGAAGCGCGAACAACTCATGGCGGACGTCAAGAAGGAAGTCCTGCAGGTCGTGAAGGGAGCCAAGCCCTGGGGCGTGGATGTCGTGGACGTGCGGATCACGCGCGCCGACTACGTCGATGCCATCACCGAATCGGTGTACCGCCGCATGGAGGCGGAGCGCAAGCGCGTCGCCAACGAGCTGCGCTCCACCGGCGGTGCCGAAGGCGAGAAGATCCGCGCCGACGCCGACCGCCAGCGTGAAGTGGCCGTGGCCAACGCCTACCGCGACGCGCAGAAGGTCAAGGGCGAGGGCGACGCCGAAGCTTCGGCCACCTATGCGGAGGCCTTCGGACGGGACGCGCAGTTCGCCCAGTTCTATCGCAGCCTCGAAGCCTACAAGGCCAGCTTCAACAAGAAGGGCGACGTCCTGGTGGTCGATCCGCAGGGCTCCGAATTCTTCAAGGCCTTCCGGGGATCCGCCGGCGCGGCCGCCGCACCCGCCCGCAAGTAGGGCGGGTGTTGGACAGCGACACGATCTGGCTGGCGCTGGCCCTCGTGCTGGTGTTCGAGGGACTCTTTCCGTTCCTCTCGCCGCGCGGCTGGCGCCAGATGTTCCAGCGGCTGATGGCCCTGCACGACGGGCAGTTGCGCTTCTTCGGCCTGTGCAGCATCGTGCTGGGCCTGCTGCTGCTCTGGCTGCTCTCTTGAGCGCTTGCCCCGGAATCGCCGGGTAGCGCGTGCCGGGCGACCTGTAAAATACCGTTTTTAACAGCGCCCCAAAATCATGTCCGCCTGGGTCCTGCCGGATCACATCGCCGATGTATTGCCCTCCGAGGCCCGGCACATCGAAGAACTCCGACGCGAACTGCTCGACACGGCGCGCGGCTACGGGTTCGAACTCGTCATGCCGCCGCTGCTGGAACACCTGGAATCCCTGCTGACCGGCACCGGCGAAGCACTGGACCTGCAGACCTTCAAGCTCGTCGACCAGCTTTCCGGCCGAATGATGGGCCTGCGCGCCGACACCACACCCCAGGTCGCCCGGATCGACGCGCACCTGCTCAATCGGGACGGCGTCGCCCGCCTGTGCTATTGCGGCCCGGTGCTGCACACCTGGCCCGGACGCCCCCACGCGACGCGCGAACCGCTCCAGTTCGGCGCCGAAATCTACGGCCACGCCGGCCTCGAAGCCGATCTGGAGGCGCTGCTCCTCGCCCTGGATTGCCTGAAGGCCACGCAGGTGCGCGACCTCACCGTGGACATGGCCGATGCGCGCATCGTGCGTTCCCTGCTGGCGGGCGTGCCGGTGGATGCCGAAGTGCTGGCGCGCGTGCATGCGGCCCTGGCCGCGAAGGATGCGAGCGAGCTGGCCGCCCTCACGAAGGCATTCCCCACCGCCTCGCGCGAGGGCCTGCTGGCGCTGGTTTCGCTTTACGGCGACTCGAAGGTGCTGGCCGAGGCCGCCAAGGTCCTGCCGTCCACCGCCCCCATGCGTGAAGCCCTGGCCAACCTGCAATGGCTTGCGGGGCATCTCGAAGGCGCGAAGGTGAGCTTCGACCTCGCCGACCTGAGCGGCTACGCGTACTACAGCGGCGCGCGCTTTGCGATCTACACGCCCGGCGCGAGCGACTCGCTGGTGCGCGGCGGCCGCTACGACGAGGTGGGCGCGGTGTTCGGCCGCAACCGTCCCGCCGTCGGCTTCAGCCTCGACATCAAGGAGCTCGTTGCGGTGGCGGTGCGCCCGCCGCTGCGGCCCGCCATCCGCGCCCCCTGGCTGGACAGCGGGACGGGCGCCTCCGAGCTTCGCGCCGCGATCGCTGCGCTGCGGGGCAAGGGCGAGACCGTCGTGTGCGCCCTGCCGGGCCACGACAGCGAAGTGGATGAATTCCACTGCGACCGCCAGCTGGTGCATGACACCGGCCGGTGGGTCGTGAAGGCCATCTGATCTTTTCAATTTTCCGGGAACTGCAATGACGAAGACGAAGGGCCGCAACGTGGTCGTGGTCGGCACCCAGTGGGGTGACGAGGGCAAGGGCAAGCTGGTCGACTGGCTCACCGAGATGGCACAGGGCGTGGTGCGCTTCCAGGGCGGCCACAACGCGGGCCACACGCTCGTGATCAACGGCGTGAAGACCGCGCTGCACCTCATCCCGAGCGGGATCATGCGTCCGGGCGTGAAGTGCTACATCGGCAATGGCGTCGTGCTCTCGGCCGCCAAGCTCTTCGAGGAAATCGAAGGGCTGGAGAAGGCCGGCGTCGAGGTGCGTTCGCGCCTGCGCATCAGCGAAGCCTGCCCGCTGATCCTGCCCTTCCACGCCGCGCTGGACATCGCGCGCGAGACGCTGCGGGAGCAGGGCGGCACCGAGAAGATCGGCACCACCGGCCGCGGCATCGGCCCGGCCTACGAAGACAAGATCGCACGCCGCGCGTTGCGCGTGCAGGACTTGAAGCATCCGGAGCGCTTCGGCGAAAAGCTCAAGGTCGTGCTGGACCTGCACAACTTCGTGCTGACGAAGTACCTCAATGCACCCGCCGTGGACTACCAGCAGGTCTTCGACGAGGCCATGAAGCATGCGGAGCTGCTCCGGCCGATGATGGCCGACGTGTCGCGCGAGCTGAACGAGGCGCACCTGCACGGCGACAACCTGCTGTTCGAAGGCGCGCAGGGCACGCTGCTCGACGTCGACCACGGCACCTACCCCTACGTCACCTCGAGCAACTGCGTTGCCGGCAATGCCTCGGCGGGCGCCGGTGTCGGCCCCGGCATGCTGCACTACATCCTGGGCATCACCAAGGCCTATTGCACGCGCGTGGGCGGCGGGCCATTCCCGACCGAGCTCGACTGGGCCACGCCGGGCACCGTGGGCTACCACCTGTCCACCGTCGGCGCCGAAAAGGGCGTGACCACCGGGCGCAGCCGCCGCTGCGGATGGTTCGACGCCGCGCTCCTGAAGCGGTCCGCGCAGGTGAACGGCTTATCGGGCCTTTGCATCACCAAGCTGGACGTGCTGGACGGCATCAAGGAATTGCAGCTGTGCACCGGCTACGAGCTGGACGGCGAACATACGGACATCCTCCCGCTCGGCGCGGACGAGATCGCGCGCTGCAAGCCGGTGTACGAGACGCTCGAAGGCTGGACCCAGAGCACCGTGGGCGTGACGCAATACGACAAGCTGCCCGTCAATGCGCGCCTGTACCTCCAGCGCATCGAGCAGGTGGCGGGTGTCCCGATCGATATGATCTCGACCAGCCCCGATCGCGACCACACGATCATGATGCGCCACCCCTTCCTCGCCTGACTGGAGCACACCGAATGTTGACCGAAGACGGCAAGCACCTGTACGTCAGCTACGACGAATACCACAGCCTGATCGAGAAGCTCGCGATCAAGGTCCACCAGTCCGGCTGGAAGTTCGACACCATCCTGTGCCTCGCGCGGGGCGGCATGCGCCCGGGGGACATCCTCTCGCGCATCTTCGACAAGCCGCTCGCGATCATGTCCACCAGCTCGTACCGGGCCGACGCGGGCACGGTGCAGGGCCACCTGGACATCGCGCGCTACATCACCACGCCGCAAGGCGAGATCGCGGGCAAGGTCCTGCTGGTGGACGACCTCGCCGACTCCGGCGCCACGCTGCAGGCGGTGCTCGAGATGCTGCGCACCAGCTACAAGCCGATCACCGAACTGCGCAGCGCGGTGATCTGGACCAAGGGCATCTCCAAGTTCACGCCGGACTACTCGGTGGAATACCTGCCGACGAATCCCTGGATCCACCAGCCCTTCGAAGGCTACGACAGCATGGGGCCGGAGAAACTGCTGGAGAAGTGGAAGGTGTGAGATGCAGGGTGGGCCGCGCTAACATGGCTGCATGAGCCACCAGATCACCGACCTCATCCACCATCCCTACCAGCCCCCGCGCGGTTTCGAAGCGCCCCAGCCGGGGGTCTTCAAGGCCTCCACCGTCATCTTCCCCAATGTCGCCGCCATGCGCGCGCGCGACTGGAAGAACAAGAACGGCTACACCTACGGGCTGCACGGCACCCCGACGACCTTCATGCTGGAAGAGCGCATCGCGGCGCTCGAAGGCGGCACGCAGTGCATCCTGCTGCCCAGCGGCCTGGCCGCGGTGTCCCTCACGGGCATGGCCCTCCTCAAGGCGGGCGATGAAGTCCTGATCCCCGACAACGCGTACGGGCCCAACAAGGCGCTGGCCGAGGGCGAGTTGAAGCAATGGGGCATCACCCACCAGATCTACGACCCGATGAACCCCGACGACCTGCAGGCGCGCATCGGGCCGAACACCCGGCTCGTATGGCTGGAGGCGCCGGGCTCCGTCACCATGGAATTCGTGCCGCTCGCGCAGCTCGCGGCCATCTGCCGCGAGCGCGGCGTGACCTCCGCGCTGGACAGCACCTGGAGCGCCGGGGTCGCCTTCAACGGCTTCGACCTCGGGCCGGCGGGTGCGCGCGTGCCGGGCAGCGGCGCGGACATCGTCGTGCAAGCCCTCACGAAGTACCCCAGCGGGGGCGGCGACGTGCTGATGGGCTCCGTCGTCACGCGCGACGAGGCGCTGCACCTGCGCCTGAAGGGCACGCACATGCGCCTCGGCTGGGGCATCGGGGCGAACGACGCGGAAGCCGTCCTGCGATCGCTGCCCAGCCTCGCGCTGCGCTATCACGCCCAGGATGCGACTGCGCGCAAGCTGGCCGCCTGGTTGCAGGGCCGCGCGGAAGTCGCGCAGCTGCTGCACCCCGCGTTCGGGGACTCGCCCGGGCACCACCACTGGCAAGCCGTCTGCGGGCGGGACGGCGCGGCGGCAGGGCTTTTCTCGGTCGTGTTCGACGAGCGGTTCGGCGCGGAGCGCATCGATGCCTTCTGCGACGCCCTCCGGCTCTTCAAGCTCGGCTATTCCTGGGGCGGCCCGGTCAGCCTGGTGGTCCCGTACGATGTGGCGTCCATGCGCAGTCCACGCCTGGGTTCCTGGCCCAACAAGGGCGTGCTGGTGCGGTTTTCCGCCGGTCTCGAAGCCGTGGATGACCTGATGGCGGACCTGGAGCAGGCCCTGGACCGGCTGGGTTAGCCGCGTTACCCGGCCGCGCGTTTATCGCTTACATTGGTCCCCCGACAGACTGAAACGGAAAGCACGTGGCTACACCCAATTACGGATACGAAAAGCGCCAAAAGGAGCTGGCCAAGAAGCGAAAGAAGGAAGACAAGCTGAGGGAAAAGGCGCATCGCAAGACCGGCACCGGCGGTGAGGGCGAAGGCGACGCGTCATCCGAGGGCAACGGCGACAACGCCTCCCAGAATCCCCCGGCCCCCGCCCAGCCCTAACGGCCCTGCGCCTGCAGGATGTCCCGCGCCAGCGCCGCCATGGCCGCGGGTGAGCGGTCCACCGGCACCACCGGTGTCGCCCTCGGAAATTCCCTGAAATTTCGCGCCATCGACGCGGCATAGCCTGGGTCGTAGTGCTTCAGCAGCAGCTCGCGCACCACGTCTTCCGCCCGGCCCGCCGCCGCCTGGGCCTGCCAGGCTTCCACCACGGCCTTTCCCCTCAATTCCGTCAGCGCCGAGAGCCGCTCCTGGAAGAGCGCGGTATCGGTGACGAAGAAGTCGTAGTCCTCCATGAGCAGCGCCACGCGCTCCTCGTGCGCGAGCTCGAGGCTCAGGCACGGGCTCGCGCGCATGCGGGCGATCAGCGCATCGGGCACGGCGACGTTGCCCACCTTGCGGCTCTCACTTTCCACGTAGACCGGCCGCGAAGGATCGAAGCGCCGCATCGCATCCCACACCAGCGTGTCGTAGCGCTTCTGCGAAGGCTGCGCCTGCCCCGGGATCAGGCCCAGCACCGAACTGCGGTGGCTGGCCAGCGCCTCGAGGTCCAGCACCTGCGCGCCTTCGGCCGCGAGCGCATGCAGCAGGCGCGTCTTGCCCGAGCCGGTGGGGCCGCACACGACGCGGTAGTCGAGGCGGGCCGCGAGGTCGGGCAGGGCGGCCAACACCGCGGTTCGAAAAGCCTTGTAGCCGCCTTCGATCACGCTCACCTTGAAGCCGATCTGGCCCAGCACCAGCGCGAGGGAGCCGCTGCGCTTGCCGCCGCGCCAGCAGTACGCCAGCGGCTGCCAGGTGCGGGGCTTGTCCATGACATGCGCCTCGATGTGGCGGGCGATGTTCTTCGCGACGAGCGCCGCGCCGCGCTTTTGCGCCTCGAAGGGGCTGACCTGCGCGTACAGCGTGCCCACGAGCTTGCGCTCCTCGTTATCCAGGGAGGGCCAGCTGACCGCTCCCGGCAGGTGGTCCAGCGCGAACTCGTCTTCACTGCGCGCGTCGATGATGGAGCTGAAGTCGTCCAGCCGCCCGATCGCCTCGGCGGCAGGGATCATGCGAACGCTCACGCCGCCGCCTTCGCCGGGCGCAAGGCCAGGAGCTTCCTGAGCTCGGGCCAGATGTTGTCCAGGATCTGCGGATGCGCCTCTTCCTTCGGGTGGATGCGGTCGGCCTGGAAGAGCTTCAGCGGGTCCGCGCCGTCGGCGACGCCCTTGAGCATGAACGGCACGAGCGCCGCCTTGTGGGCCTTCGCCACGGAGTCGAACATCGCCGCGAAACGGGCCGAATAATCGCCGCCGTAGTTGGGGGGCACCTGCTGGCCGATCACCAGCACTTTTGCGCCGGCCTTCTGGGACGCGACCACCATCTGCGTGAGATTCTCCTGCGTCATGGCCAGCGGCAGCCCGCGCAGGGCGTCGTTCGCGCCGAGCTCGAGGATCACGACGCCCGGGTGGTGCTGGGCGAGCAGGGCGGGCAGGCGCGACCGCCCACCCGAGGTGGTGTCGCCGCTGATGCTGGCGTTGACGACCTCGACAGCCGCCTTTTCGGCGGCCAGGCGCTTTTGCAGCAACGCGACCCAGCCCGTCCCGCGCTTGAGGCCATACTCGGCACTGAGCGAGTCGCCGACCACGACGATCGAGGTCGGGCCCGCCGCCCCGGCCCGCGCATAAGCTGCGGCTAACGCAGCCGCGATAAAGTGGCGGCGGCTCCAAAACCCATCCAACATGTCCGATCCCATCATTTCCGCCTCGCACGTGTACAAATCGGTGACCGATTCGACGGGCACGCTCGATATTCTGCGGGATATCGATTTTGCCTTGGCCCCGAAGGAGACCGCGGCCATCGTCGGCGCGTCCGGCTCGGGCAAGAGCACCCTGCTGTCGATCATCGCCGGGTTGGATACGCCCACGAGCGGAACGGTTCACCTCGGGGGCACCGATTTGTTTTCGCTGGACGAGGATGAGCGGGCCGCGCTGCGGGCACGGCAGGTCGGCTTCGTCTTCCAGAGCTTCCAGCTGCTGGGCAACCTCACCGCGGTGGAGAACGTGATGCTCCCGCTCGAACTCGCGGGCCGCAAGGACTCCCGCAAGGCCGCGACGGAGATGATGGCGCGCGTGGGCTTGGCGCAGCGCCTGTCGCACTATCCGCGCGTGCTGTCGGGCGGTGAACAGCAACGCGTCGCGCTGGCGCGGGCCTTCGTCGTGCAGCCGGCGGTGCTGCTGGCGGACGAGCCGACGGGAAGCCTCGACTTCGCCACGGGCGAGACGGTGATGGAATTGATGTTCGACCTGAACCGCGAACTGGGCACGACCCTGGTGCTGGTGACCCACGACCGGGCGATCGCGGCCCGCTGCGAGCGGCGCATCACCATCGAGGCGGGGCGGATCGTCGACTGAGCGCCCGGCCACGGATAATCGTGGCATGTCCTCCCCCAAAGTCCTCTTCGGCTTCCACGCCGTCGGCGTCCGCCTCAAGACCGCGCCGCGATCCGTCATCGAGATCTATGTCGATCCCACGCGCCGGGACGCGCGCATGCGGCAATTCCTCGAACGGGCCAACGAGGCCGGGGCGCGCATCATCGAGGCGGACGGCATGCGGCTTGCCAAGCTCGCGGGCAGCCACGGCCACCAGGGGGTGGCCGCGCGTGTGGAAGTCATCCCCGTCTCCAACTCGCTCGACGACCTGCTCGACGGCATCGAAGGGCCGCCGCTGCTGCTCGTGCTGGACGGCGTGACGGACCCGCACAACCTCGGCGCATGCCTGCGCGTCGCGGATGGCGCGGGGGCGCACGCGGTGATCGCGCCGAAGGACCATGCGGTCGGCCTCAATGCGACGGTGGCGAAGGTGGCGAGCGGCGCCGCGGAGACCGTTCCGTACTTCATGGTCACGAACCTGGCGCGTACCCTGGGCGAGCTCAAGGAACGCAGCATCTGGTGCATCGGCACGAGCGACGACGCGCCTCGCACGGTGTACCAGGCGGACCTGAAGGCACCCGTGGCGCTGGTCCTCGGCGCGGAGGGAGAGGGCATGCGCCAGCTCACGCGCAAGACCTGCGACGAACTCGTCAGCATCCCGATGCGCGGCGCGGTGGAAAGCCTGAACGTCTCCGTGGCGAGCGGCGTCTGCCTCTACGAGGCGCTGCGCCAGCGCAGTTGAAGCGAGGACCGCGATGACCGAGCCGCTGCTCATCGACCTGCCCGACACTTTCGAGAGCGAGCGGCTCTCGATGCGCACGCCCCGCGCGGGCGACGGCGCCGCGCTGTTGCCGGCGCTGGAGGAATCGATCGGCCAGCTGCGCATGTACCTCGGGGCGCTGCCGTGGGTCGCCGCGGACCAGACGCTGGAATCGGCCGAGGCGTTCTGCCGCAAGGCCTACGCGAACTTCGCAGGACGGCTGGACTTTCCCTTCCTGATCTTCGAGAAGGCCACCGGGGACATCGCCGGCGTCGTCGGCCTGCATCGCGTGAACTTCGCGGTGCCGAAAGCGGAGATCGGCTACTGGGTGCGCACGTCGTGCGCCGGACGCGGCTACATCACCGAAGCGGTCGAAGCCGCGTGCGATTACGCGACGCGCCACATGCGCGCCGTACGCCTGGAGATCGTCACCGACGAAGACAACCTGCCGTCGCGCCGCGTGGCCGAGCGTTGCGGCTTCACGCTGGAGGGCACCTTCCGCCATGACCGCCGCGCCGCGGCCGGCGACCTGCGCAGCACCTGCTTCTACGCGCGCCTGCCATGAGCGTGGAAGCGCCCAACCCCGCGGTCTCCTATCGTCAAGGGCGCCTGGACGACGCGCTGAATGTTGCGATGCTCGGAACGCATGTCTTCCTCGACACGTATGCGCCCCAAGGCATGCGGCCGCCGCTGGCGCGGGAGGTGCTGGAGCACTTCTCCGTCGAAGCGACAGAGGCTGTCTTGCGCACCCCAGGGACGGTCGTGCTTCTCGCGGAGTCGGCTGGGCACCTGGTCGGGTACGCCCAGCTGGATTCGGGGACGGCGCACGACCTGGTCGACGTCCGTCCCGCCAGTGAAGTGGTGCGCCTCTACGTGCACGAGCGATTCACGGGCCAGGGCATCGGTAAGGCGCTGCTGCGCCGGTGCGAGCAGCAGGCGCGCTCGGACGGCGCCCAGGCGCTGTGGCTGACGGCCTGGATCGGCAATCCCCGCGCGCTGCGGTTCTACGCGGGCCGGGGCTACGCCGACTGCGGGGCGACCGATTACGTGTTCGAGGACGATCATTACGAAAATCGCGTCTTCGTCAAAAGCCTGGACCGGGCTGCGCAGGGGGTCGCGCCATGAGCGGAGTGCGGCTGGACCGGGTTTCCGCGCGCGACCAGGCGGATTTCCTCGAAGCGGCCGGCCGCAGCGCAAGGCTCCATGCGCCGTGGGTCACCGCCCCGGCGACGCCGGAAGCGTTTCGTGCGCTCGTCAAGCGATCGAGGGAGCCGGCCAACGCGAGCTACGTCGTGCGGCACGCGCGCACGGGCGCGCTCGTGGGCATCTTCAACATCAGCAACATCGTCTGCGGCTCGTTCCACAGCGCCTACCTCGGCTACTACGCGTTCGCAGGGCATGAGCGCCAGGGCTTGATGCGCGAGGGACTGCGCCTGCTGCTGCGCACGGCCTTCACCGAGCTCAAGTTGCACCGCCTCGAGGCCAACATCCAGCCGGCCAATGCCGCGTCGATCGCGCTGGTGCGCTCCTGCGGCTTCCAGCTGGAAGGCTATTCGCCCCGCTACCTGAAGATCCGCGGGCGGTGGCGCGATCACGAGCGCTGGGCCATACTGGCCCGCTGAGCCGAAGGAGACCCAATGATTCCTCTCGAAACCCTCCAGCGCATGCTGGACCCGCTCCTTCCCGGCCTAATGGGCGTGAAGCTGACCGTGCTGGAGCCGGAGCGCGTGCTGGGCGAACTCACCGTCCGCCCCGACCTCTGCACCGCCGGCGGCATCCTGCACGGCGGGTCCTACATGGCTTTCGCGGACACCCTGGGCGCTGTCGGAACGGTGATCAACATGTCGGATGGCAAGCGCACCACCACGACCGACTCCAGCACCAAGTTCATCGGGAGCGCACGGGTGGGGACGGTCGTCACCGGCGAGTGCGTGGCATTGCACCGGGGCCGCACGACGATGGTGTGGCAGACCTCCATCCGCAATGCACAGGGCAAGCTGTGCGCCGTCGTCACGCAGACGCAGCTGATCATGGACGCCGCCGCGTAGCGGCGCTCAGACCCAGCCGAACCAGCCCAGCAGCGCGCCCGCGCCCAGCATCCACAGCAGGTGCAGCCGTGTGCGCCACACGACGATGGCCGTGACGATGGTGAGCAGCCACAGCGGCCAGTTCTCCCGGGCGTAGCTGCCGCCGGTGGCGAGGATCCACCCGGTGGCTACCAGCAGCGCGATCACGATCGGCGACATGCCCTGCTTGAAGGCGCGCACGCCGCGCAACTCGCGATTCGCATGGCCCCAGCGCGCCGCCATGTAGGTGAGCGTGGTGCTGGGCAGCATTATGCCGACCATCGTCACCATCGTGCCGAAGAAGGCCATGGCATAGCCGCCCGCGTTGAGGCCCACGTTCCAGCCCATGAGCGCCACGAACAGCACGTTGGGGCCGGGCGCGGACTGCGCGATGGCGACCGAAGCGCTGAACTGCGGGTCGGTGAGCCAGTGGCGCTCGTCCACCAGGTAGCGGTGCATGTCCGGCGCGGTGGTGATGGCGCCGCCGACGGACAGCAGCGACAGCGCGAGGTAATGCACGAAGAGCGACAACCAGTCCGCGCCGGTCATGACGATGTTCATGCGGCCTCCCGGGCGCCGAGGGCGCGGTAGGTGAGGACGCAGGAGATGCCCCCGAGACCGAGCAGCACCCACGCCAGCGGCCAGCGCAGCAGCGCGATGCCGACGAACGAGGCGATGCCCAGCACGATGCACGCTGGGATGCCCAGCGGGTGCTTGCGGATCGCGCCCATCAGCTTCAGGCCCGTCGCGGTGATGAGGCCCGCCGCGACCGCGCCCATGCCGCGCAGCGCGCCGGCGACGTGCGTGTTGTCGGCGAACTGGCCGTAAAGCAGGGCGAGGATGAGGATCAGCACCGAAGGCGCGCACATCATGCCCGCCACCGCGACGACCGCGCCGCGCACGCCGAAGTAGCGGTCGCCGATCATCAGCGCGAGGTTGATCACGTTCGGGCCCGGCATGATCTGCGCGACGGCCCATTCCTCGACGAACTCCTCGCGCGTCATCCACTTCTTCTTCTCGACCAGTTCGCGCTGCACCACGGCGAGCACGCCGCCGAAGCCCTGCAGGGCGAGCAGGGTGAAGGAGATGAAGAGGTCGGACAGCGACTTCGGCTGGTTCCGCGTTTCGGTGGGTGCGGAAGGCTCGGTCGTGGACATCATGGGGGCGATTATCGGCGCGCCGCGTATCCGCTCGCCGGCACTCGGGCATTGCCGGGCCGTGTGGCGAGCCACAGGCCCAGGCCGATCAGGGCCACCGCTGCGAGAGACGCCGCGGGTAGTGACTCCCCGAGCAGGAGCACGCCCAGCACCGCCGCCGTCACCGGGTTCAAGGCGAGGAACACCGTGACACGGGTGGGCGACTCATGCTTGAGGGCGTACAGCCACCACACGTACCCGATGCCGCTGGAGACGCCGATGAACGCCGTGGCGGCCCATGCCGAAGCGCTGAACGTCGCGATCCGCGATGGCCAGGCCTCGCCAATCGCTGCGGCCGCGAGAAAGGCGACGGACGCCAGCATCGCGAAAGCCGAGACAGGCACGGTCGGATAGCGCTGGAGGTAGGGGCGGTACAGCACGCTGCACAGCGCGCCTGTGCACGCCGCGGCGGCCACTGCCGCCTCGCCCCACCAGTGGCCGGACGCGGCGCCCAGCTTGGGCCACAGGGTGAGCGCGACGCCGGCGATGGAGACGATCACGCCGCCCAGCAGGCGGGGCGTGATGCGCTCGCGTCCCATGGCGGCCGCCAGCAGCAGCGTGAGCAGGGGGAACAGGCTGAAGATCAACGCGGCCTGTCCGGCGCCGACATGCCGCAAGCCGAAATTCAGCAGCGCGATGAGGACGCCGAACTGGCCGATGCCGAGCGCCGCCATGGCCAGGAGGTCCGCCGTGCGGCCGTGAACGGGAGCTTGTTGCACCTTGCCGTCCCGGGACCAGGCGCGGATCGCGAAGGGCAGCAGGCACGTGAAGCCGATCGCATAGCGCAGCATGGCCAGCGTGAGCGGCGGGATCTCCGCGACGGCGAAGCGGGACGCGACGATCGCGGCGCCCACCTGGACGCCCGTGGCGGCGGCCGCGACGAGCGCGAGGTTCATCGCAGGTCGAGCTCCCAGGTCTCGCTCGTCAACCGCTTGCCGAACGCATTATTGCGCTCGCTGGCCGTGCGCACGAACCCGCGCGACTTGTAGATGGCGCGCGCCGCGAGGAGCTCGCTTTGCGTCCACAGCACCAGCTTGCGATAGCCCTTCGCCCGCGCGAAGGCGATGCATTCGTCCGTGAGCCGCCCGCCCAGGCCCAGCCCGCGTGCCTGCGGCGTGAGGATCAGCAGCCGCAGCTTCGCGACGGTCGCGGACTTGCGCACGACGAAGACCGAGCCGACGCGCTCGCCGTCGATCTCCGCGATCCAGGCCTTCTCCCAGGCCGGGTCGAATTTCCGGATGAACTGCGCGGCGATGTCGGCCACCAGCGCCTCGAAATCCGCCGTGTAGCCCCATTCACGCGCATAGAGGGCGCCATGCTGCTCGATCACCCAGCCCATGTCGCCCGGCTGCGGGTCGCGAAGGACGATGGTGCGCGAGCCTGGAGCCGACGCCGCGCCGTCCAGCAGCCGCTGCACCGTGCCCATCGCGGCGATCAGTTCCGTGCGGCGTGTCTCGGGAAGCGCCGCGAGGAGCGCCGCGGCCTCGTCGCGCGACTTCTGCTGGAGCGGCGCGAAGACCTTGTGCCCGGCAGCCGTCAAGCGCAGCAGGCTCGTGCGCGCATCGGCCGGCGAGGGCGAGCGCGCGAGCCATCCGCGCGACTCGAAGCGGCGCAGGATCCGGCTCAGGTAGCCGGCATCCAGCGTGAGGTCGCGTGCGAGCTCGGTCGCCGTCGGCTGGTCGCGATGCGCGAGTTCGTAGAGCACGCGCACTTCCGTCAGCGAGAACTCGCTGCCCAGGTAGGGATCCAGCACGCCGATGCGCTGCGTGTAGAAGCGGTTGAAGCCGCGCACGGCCTTGACGTGGGCGGGGGAGACCGGCGATGCGGTCGAAGGGGACGAAGCGGAGGCCTTCATGGATGACATGGTCAGCCAATCGGTTGCCGCAGTCAAGCAATCGGGCGGCGTGCCCCCTCGAATTGACGGGCAGCCCCAAACCCCGGAAGATCGGCCGGGCCAGCTCATCCGTCCACTTCCGCCGAGGCGCCGCATGACACCCCTTCGCCACCGATTCGCGCGGACGCTCGCCGGCCGGGACGTCCACTACGGCTGGATCATGGTGGCCCTGGCCTTCATGTATGCCGTGTTCTCTTCGTCCGCCATGGGCGTGCCGAGCATCCTCATCCTGCCCATGTCGAAGGAGCTCGGTTGGAGCATCGGGGACCTGTCGGCGCCGCAGGGCCTGCGGCTCGCGCTGTTCGGCCTCGCAGCGCCCTTCGCGGGCGGCTTGATGCTGCGATACGGCGTGCGGCGGATGGTGGCGCTTTCGGGCGCCTTGCTGCTGCTGGGACTGGGCATTTCGGTCATCACGACGCAGAAATGGGAGCTCTGGCTCGGAATGGGCGTCCTTCTGGGACTCGCGCCCGGCCTCACGGCCATGCAGCTGTCCGCGGTGATCTCCTCGCGGTGGTTCGTCGCGCGGCGGGGCCTGGTCGTGGGCCTCATGAGCGGCGCGGTGGCCACGGGCACGCTCATCTTCATGCCCCTGGCCGCGTGGGTGGCGGAGCGCTACGGCTGGCGCGTGGCGCTCGCCATCCCCAGCGTGGGCGCGCTCGTGAGCTGGACGCTGTTCATGTGGCTCGCCCATGACCGCCCGCAGGATGTCGGGCTGCCCGCGTTCGGGCAGGCGCAGATGACGCCCGTCCCGCCGGTGCCCACGCACAACTTCGTGCGGCTCACCTTCGATGCGCTGCAACTGGGCGTGCGCAACTGGGTGTTCTGGGTGCTGGTGTTCACGTTCGGCATCTGCGGCATCTCCAGCTTCGGCCTGACGCAGGCGCACCTTGTGCCCTTCTGCGGGGACCTCGGCTTGCCCCTGGCTGCGTCGGCGTGGTTGCTGGCGGTGATCGGCGTGTGCGACCTGATCGGCACCATCGGCTCCGGCTGGCTGTCGGACCGCTACGACAACCGCTGGCTGCTGGCCTGGTACTACGGCCTGCGCGGCCTCGCGCTGCTATGGCTCGTGATGTCGGACGTGTCGATGGTGGGGCTCACCATCTTCGCGGTCATCTACGGCCTGGACTTCATCGCCACCGTCCCGCCATCGGTGAAGCTGACGGTGCAGACCTTCGGGCTGGAGATGGGGCCCGCGGTGTTCGCGTGGATCTTCGCCTCGCACCACGTGGCCGCGGGCGTGATGGCGTTTGGCACGGGTGTGAGCCGGGATGTGCTCGGGACTTATGCGCCGGCGTTTTTGCTGGCCGGCGTGATGTGCCTGGTGGCTGTGGCAAGCCTGGGGACCCTGAGGAAGGCGTCAGGCGTTCTGCTCACTCGTCCTTCATCCCCGTAGCCTTCACCACCGCCCCCAGACGCGCCCGCTCCTCACCGACGAACTTCACGAAGGACGCGCGATTGCCGCCGATCGGCTCGATGCCCATGCCCTTCAGCCGCTCTGCGATCGCCGGCGTCTTCATCGCCGCATCGACGGCCGCGGCCATCTTGTCGAGGATCGCGTCGGGCGTGCCGCGCGGCGCATGGATGCCGGCCCAGTGCGCGATGCGAAGCTCGTCGTAGCCCTGCTCCTGCGCGGTCGACAGTTGCGGGTACGCCGAGATGCGCGTCGTCCAGGTGTCCGCCAGCGCCTTGAGCTTGCCGCTCTTGAGGAAACCCAGCGCGACGATGCTCGCCTCGGAGGTGGCTTCCACCTGCTTGCTCAGCACCGCGGTGATCGATTCCGATCCGCTCTTGTAGGGAACGATGTCCAGCTTCGCGCCGTATTTCGTTTCGAGCACGCCGGA
Organism: Caenimonas aquaedulcis; assembly: GCF_015831345.1. NCBI lineage: Bacteria > Pseudomonadati > Pseudomonadota > Betaproteobacteria > Burkholderiales > Comamonadaceae > Caenimonas > Caenimonas aquaedulcis. Next base: position 505,393 of record NZ_JADWYS010000001.1, read on the forward strand.
GACGAAGTGCGGCGTGCTGCCGGTGCCGGCCGTGGCCCAATGGAAGCCCGGGCCCTTCTGCGAGGCGGCGATGAACTCCTTGAGGTTGTTGTACGGCGCATCGGCCGGCACCAGCACCACGGACGGCGCGAGGCCGATCATCGCGACGGGCACGAGGTCGCTGTCCTTGTACGGCATGGTCTTCTTGATCATGCTGTTGGAGATGACGCCGGCGGCGCTGATGAGGAAGGTATAGCCATCGGGCGCGGCCTTGGACACGAGGTCCGCGCCCAGTGTCGTGCTGCCGCCCGGCTTGTTCTCGACGATCACGGGCTGGCCCAGCGCCTGGGACGCGCCTTCGGCCGCGGCACGCGCCAGCAGGTCGTTGGCGCCGCCCGCGGAGAACGGCACGATGAGGTGGATCGGCTTGGTCGGCCAGGCCTGGGCGAAGGCGCCGGTGGCGGCGAGCGTGGCGGCAAGGCCGGCGGCGAGTGCGAAGCGGCGGGATAGGCGCATGGATGTCTCCTGTACGACGAAATCTGAATTGAGCGCGCTAGCTTAGCGCTTTGGACAAGCTCGGCCGTACCTCGGGGGAATGCGCCAGGCATTGCCCGCGAGACCACACTTTCAGCCGATGCGCGCGCAGGCGGATCGCTTCCACCACATCGCGCGCTTGCAGCAGCACGAAGCTCGCGCCGCAGCCTGCCGCGATGCCGTAGCCCTGCAGTCCCATGACCTTCGCCGGGTTCGCCGTCACGGCGTCGAAGCTCGCCTGGATGCCCTTCACGCTCGTCATCTGCGCAACGTGCAACCCCATGTGCGCAACGTCCAGCATGTCGCCGGCCCCGAGGGGATACCACGGGTCCATCACGCAGTCGTGACCGAAGGCGACCGTGACGCCGCCGGCCATCAGCTCGGGCACGCGCGTCATCCCGCGGCGCTTCGGGTAGGTGTCGTGCCGCCCCTGCAGGGTGATGTTGATCAGTGGATTCGCGATGACGCTCACACCGCTTTCCGCGATGAGCGGGATCAGCTTGCTCACGTAGTAGTTGTCCATGCTGTGCATGCTGGTGCAGTGGCTGCCCGTCACGCGGCCCTGCAGGCCCAGGCGCTGCGCCTCGAAGGCCAGCGTCTCGATGTGCCGGCTCATCGGGTCGTCGGTCTCGTCGCAGTGCATGTCCACGCGCTTGCCGCGCTCCGCCGCGATCTCGCACAGCAGCTTCACGCTGGCCGCGCCTTCGCTCATGGTGCGTTCGAAGTGCGGGATGCCACCGACGAGGTCCACGCCGAGGTCGAGCGCCTTCTCCAGGTTTGCGACGCCGCCCTTGCTGCGCAGGACGCCGTCCTGCGGGAAGGCCACGAGTTCCAGGTTGACGATGCCCGCCACGCGCTTTTTCACCTCCAGCAGCGCCTCCACGGCGAGAAGGCTGGGGTCGCTCGTATCCACGTGGCTGCGGATGTTCAGCAGGCCCTTCGCCACGGCCATGTCGCAGTAGCGCAGGGCACGCTGGATGATGGCGTCCTGCACCAGCGTCGGCTTCAGCTCGCCCCAGAGCTGGATACCTTCCAGCAGCGTGCCGCTTTCGTTCACGCGCGGACTGCCGTAAGTGAGCGTGGAATCCATGTGGAAGTGCGCGTCGCAAAACGGCGGGGCCAGCAGGTGGCCCATCGCGTCGTGCGTCTCCGCGGCGGGGGCGGTCAGGCCCTGCGTGACTTCGACGATCTTTCCCGCCTGCACCGCCACGGACATGTCGGTACGCCCATCGGGCAAGGTGGCATGGGTGACGAGGAGGTCGAGCATGGCTAGAACGGTCCCTGGAAGTCGAACGCGCGCTGGATGAACCAGTAGAGCGCCACGATGGCGATGAGGACGGAGCCGACCGGCATCACGCCCCTAAGGTAGAACTTCGTGCCGCGCAGCCAGAACGCGAGCGGCACGAAGCACACGACGATCGCCATCTGGCCCGCTTCCACGCCGAGGTTGAAGCCGACCAACGCGAGCGCGAGCGCGCCCTGCGGCAAGCCGAGGTCCGCCAGGGCCGACGCGAAGCCGAAGCCGTGGATCAGCCCGAACACGAAAGCCATCACCCAGCGCCGCTTCTCGATCGAGCCGCGCAGGTTGTTCAGCGCCGCGACGATGATCGACGCCGCGATGGTCGATTCCACGAAACGCGAGGGCAGGCTGATGAAGCCGAGCACGGCCAGGCTGAGCGTGATCGAGTGGGCGAGCGTGAAGGCCGTCACCACCTTCAGCACCTCGAGCAGCGATTTCTTCAGGCTGGGCGCCGGCTCCCACCTGCCCGCCATGCGGATCAGGACGGCGGGCAGCAGCAGCGACAGCAGAAAGAGGATGTGGTCGTATCCCATCCAGATGTGCCAGACGCCTTCCACGACGTATTGCTTGAGCGTCTCGCCCGCGCTCGGCGCCTGCAGCTGCAGGCCCTGCTCGGCGGAATCGGTGCTGAAGACCAGCGGCTGCGCGCTGGCGGAGCCGGGCGCGATCCATTGCACGAGTCCGCGGTGGGTCGGGTCCACGTCGAACAGCAGCGAGTAGTTCAGCTTCAGGCCGCTGCGCAGGTGAGGGCAGGGCGCGGCGAGCGTGAGCACCGCGTAAGTGCCGTCGCTGTGATGGTCGAGCTGCATGTCGCCGGACGCCGCGGGCACGCATGCCGCGTTGCCACCGGTGATCGCGAGATGGTCGATGGCGTATCGCGTGATGTCGTTGCCGCGCTGCTTCACCTCGCCCCAGGTCAACTCCCCGTTGCCGTCGCGGTCCAGTTGCAGCACGTAGTCGAGGTCGCGCAGGGCGATGTCCCAGCGGATGAGGACGCGCTCTTCTTCGGCGCGCACGGTGAGGTAGCTGTCGCTCGGCTTGTGCGCCCAGGCCGGCATCAGCACCACCATCGACGCGATGAACAGGAGCCAGCGTTTCATCGCGTCGCTCCCTTGGCCGCCAGCTGGTCGGCCAGCTTCGTGAATGACGCATCCTGGTAGTGCGATTCGCGCAGCCAGTCGAGCGCCGGCTGCGCCGCCTTGGGCTGGTTGGCCGCGAGGGCCGTGCGCATGAGGATCTCCGCGTCGCGCGATTCCTTCTGCTGCGTGTAATTGCGGGTCGCGTAGGCGAGCGCCTTGTCGGGCCGGCCTTCGACATCGAGCTCGAAGCGCGCGGCCTCCTGCTCATGCAGGCGGTCGCCGCGCAGCGCGGCGGCGTCGAAGCGCTCGCGCAATTGTGACGCCCAGTTGGCGGCGCGTGAATCCTTCGCCGCCTTGCCCGCGAGCGCGAGGCGCAGCAGCAGCACGTCGGAGCGTTCCCAGTCCGCGAGCAGCTTGATCGCCTCGGGGGAGCGGTTTTGCGAGATGAGGAAATCCGACCAGGCGCCGAGCAGGAACTGGTCGGTCACGCCGAGCTTCAAGGCCTCCTTGAAGTGCGCTTCGGCTTCGGCGGGTTGCCCGAGGCGGATCGCCATCTCCGCCAGGCGCGTCTGCGCCCACAGCTGCAGTTCGGGCGCCGTGGCGCCGGCGGCCGCGACTTCCTTCTTCAACGCCGCGTAGGCTTCCGGCAGGTGCCCTGTCGCTGCCTGGACGTAGGCCGTGCAGCCTTGCGCGAACAGCGGATGCGTGAGCGGGACCAGCTTGGTGCACTCGGAGAGCGACTCGGGATATCTGGCTTGCACCATATCGATGGCGGCGCGCCAGGCGATCGGTTCCGCGGATTGCGGATCGAGCTCGCTGGCCTTCGACAGGCTCTTCATCGCGCCCTCGAAGTCGTGGCTGTACTGCTGGAGGAGGCCGCGCGCGAGCCAGAAGTTGGCGTCCTTCGCGGACGACCGCTCGGCCGGGTTCAGCGCGGCGGCCGCATACCCGACATAGCGCGGGTCGCCCTGCGCCATGGCGAGGTCGAAATAGCGCCGTGCGATTTCGATGCGCAGCGCGCTGTCCTCGGGCTTCGCGATCAACTGCTTGCGCAGGGAGTCGACGCGGCGAATGGAAGGATCGTTGGCGGTGGAAGGCAGGCGCTCGACGACTTCGCTGTCGGACTTGGGGGTGAAGGGAGCGGCAGTGGCGCTGAATGCTGCGCATACTGCGGCAGCCAGGAGCATCGCTGGGACTTTATGCATCGGGGTGAGTTTTTTTGGACGCAGAATTCGCAGAAGTTACGCAGAATGAAGACAAGAAAAAGAAATTGAATTTTCTGGGCTTCTTTCTGCGTAACTTCTGCGAATTCTGCGTCCTTGCCTTATTTCGTCCCGAACATCCGGTCACCCGCGTCGCCCAACCCCGGCAGGATGTACCCGTGATCGTTCAGCTGCCGGTCGATGGCTGCGGTGTAGATCGGCACATCCGGGTGCGCGGCCTGCAGCGCCGCGATGCCTTCCGGGCAGGTGAGCAGGCAAACGAACTTGATCGACTTCGGGTTGAGCTCCTTCAGCCGCTCCACGGCCGCGATCGCGGAGTTGCCGGTGGCGAGCATCGGGTCGACCACGATGACGTCGCGGTCCTGCATGTTCTGCGGCATCTTGAAGTAGTACTCCACCGCCGTCAGCGTCTTCGGGTCGCGGTACAGGCCGATGTGGCCCACGCGCGCGCCCGGCACGACGCTCAGCATGCCGTCGAGGATGCCGGTGCCCGCGCGCAGGATCGAGACGAAGACGAGCTTCTTGCCGTCGATCACCTTCGCCGTCATCGTCTCCAGCGGCGTCTCGATCTCGACATCCTGCATGGCCATGTCGCGCGTGACTTCGTAGGCCATCAGCATCGCGAGCTCGTTGAGCAGGCGGCGGAAGCTGTTGGTGCTCGCCTCCTTCTTGCGCATCAGCGTGAGCTTGTGCTGGACGAGGGGATGGGTGATGTGGTGGACGTTGCTCATGATGGAATTAAAACACCGTGCCGTCGCTCATCACCTGCAGGGGCGGCAGCCCGCCACGCTTTCGCAGCGCGAGCTCCCGTCCGGCGGCCCAGGTGCCGCCTTCCAGCACGCAGGCGAGCGGCATCTGCGTCTCGGACAGCCCCATGTGCTTGCGCACCCCATGGGCGACGTCGTCCATCAATGCGACCGTCAACGCGCGCCACTCCACGATGATCTCGTCGCCCGGGTGCCAGACCTGCTGCGCGGCCGCCTCGTCGCGCAGGCGCAAGAGGCCGCTGTCGATCAGCAGCCCTCCGTTGCGGTATTCGGGCAGGGCGGTGAGCTGCTCGAGCCCGCGCACCTGCACGCCGGACCACTCGAAGGGTTCGATCAGCGAGTAGGTGAGCCACTGCGACAGCTTGTGGAACGGCATCCACCCGTCGGTAAGACCTTCACCGCGCACGGCCGAATGCCGCCAGCAATCGCCCAGCGGCACGGTGCCGATGGCATTGCCGGACGGCCAGATGCCCGAGAGCGACATGAGGAGTTGCGACAGGATGTCGTGCGCCTGCACGCTGGCGGTGTGCGGCACGCCGGGCCCGTTGGGGCTGATCATCATGTCGAAGAGGCCGCTGGGCCGCCCGGCACCGCCGAAGACCTCGGGCTGCTCGCCCATGACTTCGCCCAGGCGCCGCAGGAGCGTCGCTCGCTCCGCCAGGCCTACGAGCCGGTTGTGCTCGGCCGCCTGGAACGCGGTCGCCAAATGTTCCGTCAGCAGCGCACGCAACCCGTTCATGTCGACCTGGTACGGATGCTTCGGGTCACTGGAGAACATGCCGGACGTGAAGGCATGGAAGCTTGCGATGCCGAGGCCTTCCGAGCGCGTGAACACCTTGCCCGACGCCGGTTCCGTGTACTTCCAATCCGCGCCCGCGCCGCCGTCGAGCAGCACGCTCACCACGGCGAGGTCGATCAGCGCGTGCGCCCGTTCGGTGGGTGGCAGGTCCGCGAGCAGCGTGTCGAGCTGCGCCTTGCGGTCGACGCCGCCCGCCTCGAAATGGCGCCAGCGGCTGTGCACGGGGATGTGTCCGCGGGGATAGCGCGTCTTGGAAGCGCTCGCCACTTCGTGCACGGCGGTGTCCATGAAGCCCTCGTCCACCACGAACCACGACGACTCGCCGTGCCGTGCGCGGGACAGCAGGTGCCGCGCGCGGTCGCGGATGGCGGACGTCTTGCGCAGCGCGGAGGCGGCCGCGTACGCCTCTTCCTGGTGCGATCCGAGGTGCGTGCTCATGTGAGCTCCCGGCCCTTGGGCTTCCTGAGTTCCTCCGCATCCGGCACCGGGCCGGTGCTGAAATAACCCGCCGCCACCTTCGCATCCATCTCCACGCGTGCGTCCGCGGGGATCAATTCGTCGGGAATGTTCACGCGCGTGCCGATCTCGATGCCCGACTGCGTGATCGCGTCGAATTTCATGTTGCTCATGGAGACGAGCCGGTGGATCTTCTTGATGCCCAGCCAGTGCAGCACGTCGGGCATCAGCTCCTGGAAGCGCATGTCCTGCACGCCCGCCACGCACTCCGTCCGCGCGAAGTACTGGTCGGCCGTGTCCCCGCCGACCTGGCGCTTGCGCGCGTTGTAGACGAGGAACTTGGTGACTTCGCCGAGCGCGCGGCCCTCCTTGCGCGAATAGGCGACGAGCCCGACCCCGCCGCGCTGCGCGCCCTGGATGCATTCCTCGATGGCGTGGGTGAGGTAGGGGCGGCAGGTGCAGATGTCGGAGCCGAAGACGTCGGAGCCGTTGCATTCGTCGTGCACGCGGGCGGTGAGCTCGACCTCGGGGTTCGCGAGGTCGCGCGGATTGCCGAAGATGTAGAGCGTCTGCCCGCCGATGGGCGGCAGGAAGACTTCCAGGTCGCTGCGCGTCACGAGTTCGGGGTACATGCCGCCCGTCTCCTCGAACAGCACGCGGCGCAGGTCGTTCTCCGAGCAGCCGAAACGCGCGGCGACACCGGGCAGCCACCACACCGGTTCGATCGCGGCCTTGGTCACCATCGCGGCGCCGCCCGCCGTCAGCACGGTGCCGTCGGCCTGGAGGCGGCCCTTCTGCAATCCTTCGATCACTTCCGGAAGGATCACGTGCGCCTGGGTCACGGCGATGGTGGGGCGGATGTCGTAACCGGCGGCAAGTTCCGATTCGAAAACGTTCGCGACCGTCGCACCCCATGGGTCCAGGCTCACGATCTTGGACGGATCGCTCCACTGCGGGTAGGGCCCGATGATGTCGGTGGGCGCGGTGTTGGTGAGGTCGGCCTTGTGGTGGCGCGACAGCGCACCCGCCGCAACGGCCAGCGCGCGGTACACGCTGTAGGAGCCGCTGTGCGTGCCGATGACGTTGCGGTGGCTGCGCTGTGTGGTGGTGCCGACCACGGGCCCGCGTTCGGCGGCCGTGGCGGCGCCCCAATGGATGGGCAGCGCGCCGTAGCCGCCCGCGTGGGAGGTCAGGCGGATGTGGCGCGGCGCGGCGCCGGGTTTGACGGGTTCGGCAGGTGTGGCCATGGGGTGCACTGCAAAAGCACCAATGTACCCTTGTGGAGGGCCTAGCGCCGCTTGCTGCCCATGATGCCACCGAGGACGCCGCGGATGATCTCGCGGCCCACGGTGCTGCCGATGGTGCGCACCGCCGACCGCGCCATGCTTTCGGCCAGGCCCTCGTGCTTGCCGCCTCGCGGGCCGGTGCTGCCGAAGAGGACGTCGCCCAGGCCGCCGAGGATGCCGCCGCCCGCAGCCGGCGCCCCCGCGTTGCCCGCCGGCTTGCTTTCGCCCGCGGTGGTGGTGCCGCCCGCGGAAGGCGCCGATTCGGTGCGTCCCTTGAGCTTCTCGTAGGCCGACTCGCGGTCCACCGTTTTCTCGTACACGCCTGCGACGATCGAGTTCGCGATCAACGCCTTGCGCTGCTCCGGCGTGATCGGGCCGATCTGGCTGCCGGGCGGGATCACGAACACGCGCTCGGTCACGCTGGGGCGGCCCTTGGAATCCAGCAGGCTCACCAGTGCCTCGCCGACCGCGAGCTCCGTGATGGCCGTTTCGATGTCGAGGCCCGGCTTCTGGCGCATCGTCTGCGCCGTCGCCTTCACCGCCTTCTGGTCGCGCGGGGTGTAGGCGCGCAGGGCGTGCTGCACGCGGTTGCCCAGTTGCGCGAGCACGCTGTCGGGAATGTCCAGCGGGTTCTGCGTCACGAAGTACACGCCGACGCCCTTGGAGCGCACCAGCCGCACGACGAGCTCGATGCGCTCGAGCAGGATTTTCGGCGCCTCGTCGAAGAGCAGGTGCGCCTCGTCGAAGAAGAAGACGAGCTTGGGCTTGTCCGGGTCGCCGATCTCGGGCAGCTGCTCGAAAAGCTCGGAGAGCATCCACAGCAGGAAGGTCGCGTACAGGCGCGGCGAATTGAGCAGCTTGTCGGCGGTGAGGATGTTGACGATGCCGCGGCCCTTGTCGTCCGTCTGCAGGAAGTCCTGGATGTTGAGCATCGGCTCGCCGAAGAACTTCTCGCCGCCCTGTGTCTCGATCTGCAGCAGGCCGCGCTGGATGATGCCGACGCTCGCGGCGCTGATGTTGCCGTAGCGGGTGGTGAATTCGCTCGCGTTGTCGCCGACGTGCTGCAGCATCGCGCGCAGGTCCTTGAGGTCGAGCAGCAGCAGGCCGTTGTCGTCCGCGATCTTGAAGACGATGTTGAGCACGCCCGACTGCGTCTCGTTCAGCCCCAGCATGCGGCCCAGCAGGAGCGGGCCCATGTCAGAGACCGTCGCGCGCACGGGATGGCCCTGCTCGCCGAAGACGTCCCAGAGCGTCGTCGGCGCCGCGAAGGGCTCGGGGGAGGGCAGTCCGCGCTCCTTGATGATGTCCGCGAGCTTGCCTTCGATCTTCCCGGCCTGCGAGATGCCGGTGAGGTCGCCCTTCACGTCGGCCATGAAGACGGGCACGCCGAGCTTCGAAAAGTTCTCGGCCAGCGTCTGCAGCGTGACGGTCTTGCCGGTGCCGGTGGCTCCGGTGATGAGGCCGTGGCGATTGGCCAGGCCCGGCAGCAGGAAGCACTCTGTCTGCGCATTCTTCGCGAGGAGGATCGGGTCGGGCATGACATCAAAAGTAAAATGGGAGGTATCCCAATATATCAACGCAACGCAGAAAAGAAGGGTTCCCCGTGGCCGGACACAGCAAATGGGCAAACATCCAGCACCGAAAGGGGCGCCAGGACGAAAAGCGCGGCAAGATCTGGACCCGCGTGATCCGTGAAATCATGGTGGCGGCGCGGCAGGGCGGCGGCGACCTCGCGATCAACCCGCGCCTGCGGCTGGCGGTGGAGAAGGCCAAGGCGGCGAACATGCCCGCCGACACGATCAAGCGCAACATCGACAAGGCGACCGGCAACCTCGAAGGCGTGCACTACGAGGAGATCCGCTACGAAGGCTACGGCTTCGGCGGCGCGGCCATCCTGGTGGACACCATGACGGACAACAAGGTGCGCACCGTGGCCGAGGTACGCCACGCGTTCAGCAAGTACGGCGGCAGCATGGGCACCGCCGGGTCGGTGGTGTTCCAGTTCAAGAACGTGGGCCAGCTCATCCTGGCGCCGGGCACGAGCGAAGACAAGGTGATGGAAGTCGCGCTGGACGCCGGCGCCGACGACGTGATGTCCGATGCCGATGGCGCGATCGAGGTGCTGACTTCTCCCGCCCAGCTCGAGGCCGTGAAGAACGCGCTGGAAGCCGCGGGCCTCAAACCCGAGGTGGCCGAGGTGACGATGCGGCCGGAGAACACGATCGAACTGAAGGGCGACGACGCCGCGAAGATGCAGAAACTACTCGACGTCCTCGAGGACCTGGACGACGTGCAGGACGTTTTCCACAACGCGGAAATTCTATGAAGGTATTGGTCATCGGCGGCGGCGGCCGGGAACACGCCCTGGCGTGGAAGCTGGCGCAATCGCCCAAGGTGCAGGCCGTCTACGTGGCACCCGGCAACGGCGGCACGGCCATCGACGCGCGGCTCGAGAACGTGCCCATCACCGACGTGGTGGCGCTGCGCCAATGGGCGCAGAAGGAAAAGATCGCCTTGACCGTCGTCGGCCCGGAAGGCCCGCTCGCGGCCGGCGTGGTGGACGAGTTCCGCACGCACGGGCTTCGCGTGTTCGGCCCGACCCAGAAGGCCGCGCAGCTGGAAAGCTCCAAGGCCTTCTCCAAGGCGTTCATGAAGCGCCATGCCATTCCTACGGCGGAGTACGAAACCTTTTCGGACCCGGCTGCGGCGCATGCGTACATCGACAGGAAGGGTGCGCCCATCGTCGTGAAGGCCGACGGCCTGGCGGCGGGCAAGGGCGTCGTCGTCGCGATGACGCCGCAGGAAGCGCACGAAGCCGTCGACTTCATGCTGCTGGACAACACGCTCGGCGTGGCGCACAACGACGGCGGCGCGCGCGTGGTGATCGAGGAATTCCTCTCGGGCGAGGAAGCGAGCTTCATCGTGCTGTGCGACGGGAAGAACGTCACCGCGCTCGCCACGAGCCAGGACCACAAGCGCCTGCAGGACGGCGACCTCGGGCCCAACACCGGCGGCATGGGCGCCTATTCGCCCGCGCCCGTGGTCACGCCCGAAGTGCATGCGCGCGCGATGCGCGAGATCATCCTGCCGACGATCAAGGGCATGGAAAAGGACGGCATCCCGTACACGGGCTTCCTCTACGCGGGCCTCATGATCGACCCGCAAGGCCACTGCAAGACGCTGGAATTCAACTGCCGCATGGGCGACCCGGAGACTCAGCCCATCATGATGCGGCTGAAGTCCGACCTGTACGACGTGATGATGCACGCGACCTCCGGCACGCTCGACCAGGTCGACCTCGACTGGGACCGCCGCACGGCGCTCGGCGTGGTGATGGCTGCCGCGGGCTATCCGCTCAACCCCCGGAAGGGAGACGCGATCGCGGGCCTGCCCAAGGCGGAAGAAGACGCGATGGTGTTCCACGCGGGCACGGTGCGCAAGGACGGCACCACGCTCACGGCCGGCGGCCGCGTGCTGTGCGTGACGGCGCTCGCCGATTCGGTGAAGGCCGCGCAGCATCGCGCCTACGAAGTGGCCGACCAGATCCACTTCGACGGCGCGCAGTACCGCCGCGACATCGGCCACCGCGCGATCCGCGGCTGAACGCATGGGCGCCACCGACACCGTCCGCAGCTACCTGCAGGGTTTGCAGGGCCGCATCGTGGCGGCGTGCGAACAGGTGGACGGCGGCACCTTCCGTCGTGACGCGTGGAAAAAGGAACCCGGCGAGCCGCTGCAGGGCGACGGCGTCACGATGATCCTCGAGGGCGGCGCCGTGTTCGAACGCGCGGGCTGCGGCTTCTCGCATGTCACCGGCCCGAAGCTGCCCCCGTCCGCCACGCAGCACCGTCCCGAGCTCGCGGGCTCGGCCTTCGAGGCGATGGGCGTGTCGCTCGTTTTCCATCCCCGCAACCCCTATGCGCCGACCGTGCACATGAACGTGCGCGCCATCGCCGCGCATCCGCAGGGACGCGAGCCTGTGTTCTGGTTCGGCGGCGGGATGGACCTCACGCCGTACTACGGGTTCGAGGAAGACGCGGTTCATTTCCATCGTGCCTGCAAGGACAGCCTCGCGCGCTTCGGCGACGACAAGTACCCGCGCTTCAAAGCGTGGTGCGACGACTATTTCTTCCTCAAGCACCGCAACGAGCCGCGCGGCGTCGGAGGCATCTTCTTCGACGATTTCGCCGAGGGCGGTGCGGACAACGGCTTGGCGCTCATGCGTTCGGTGGGCGATGCGTTCCTCGATGCGTACCTGCCCATCCTGCAGCGGCGCAAGGACGCGCCCTACGGAGAGCGCGAACGCGCGTTCCAGCTCTACCGGCGCGGGCGCTATGTCGAGTTCAACCTCGTCTGGGACCGTGGCACCCATTTCGGGCTGCAATCGGGCGGCCGGACCGAGTCGATCCTGATGTCGATGCCGCCGCTCGCCAGCTGGGAATACCGCCACGAGCCCGATGCCGGCTCCGCCGAGGCCGAGCTCTACAGCAGGTTCCTGGTGCGAAAGGACTGGGTTTGACGCCGGCCGGCCCCGCCCCGGCGCGCCGTGTCGGCGTGTTCGGCGGCGCCTTCGATCCCCCGCATGTCGCGCATGTGGCGCTGGCCGCGGCGGCCATCGGGCAGTTGAAGCTCGACGAAATGCGCGTGCTCCCCACGGGCCAGGCGTGGCACAAGTCGAACGTGCTGACTCCGGCGCCGCATCGCCTGGCGATGACGCAGATCGCTTTCGGCGAGCTGCCGGGCGTGATCGTGGACGATCGCGAGCTCAAGCGCCCGGGCCCCACTTACACCATCGACACCTTGCGCGAGCTCATGGCCGAGCAGCCCGGCGCGGAGCTCTTTCTCGTCATGGGTGAGGACCAGGCAGGCGCCATCACCCGCTGGCGCGAGTGGCAGGCGATACTTGGGATGGTGACGCTGTGCATGGCCGATCGCCCCTCGCACGCCGGCGCCACCCCTTTCCAGGTGCCTCCCGAGGCCCGGCTGAGGCACCTGGAGATGCCCGCCATGCCTGAGAGTGCCACCGACATCCGCGCCCGCGCGGGCGCCAACGAAGGGATCGACCATCTGGTCCCTGCAGGCGTTGCGCGCTATATTGAACGACATCACCTTTATTCACGTACCTGATGACCCAAGAAGCAGCTGCCAAGAAAGACACCCAACGACTCCAGCGCGCCATCATCGATGGCCTGGAGGACGTCAAGGCGCAGGACATCGTGGTATTCAACACCGAGCATCTGTCTCCGCTCTTCGAGCGCGTGATCGTCGCCTCGGGCACCTCCAACCGCCAGACCAAGGCCCTCGCCGCGAGCGTGCGCGACGCCGTGCGCGAGGCCGGCTTCCAGAAGCCGCGGATCGAGGGCGAGGACAACGGCGAGTGGATCATCGTGGACTGCGGCGCCGCGGTCGCGCACATCATGCAGCCCGCGATCCGCACGTATTACCACCTCGAAGAGATCTGGGGCGAGAAGCCGGTGCGATTGAAGTTCGGTGCCCCCAAGCCTGCACAGGCGGAGGAGCCGGCGCCCGCGAAAAAGACGGCCGCGAAGAAGACACCGGCCAAGAAGGCGGCGGGCAAGACGGCTCCCGCGAAGAAATCGGCAACTGCGAAGACCCCGGGCAGTGCGGCCAAGACCGCACGCCCGGCGAAGTCGGCCTCCAGGGCGCCTGCCAAAAGAGCGCCCGCCGCCAAAACCGCCGCACGCAAGAGCCCCACGCGCAAGGCATGAAGCTGCTGGTCGTGGCGGTGGGGCAGCGAGTGCCCGATTGGGCCGCCACCGCCTGGGACGACTACGCGAAACGCTTTCCCCCCGAGCTGCGGGTGGAACTCAAGGCCGTGAAGACGGAGCCGCGCGCCTCCAAAACCCTCGAATCGCTCTACGCCGCGGAACGCCAGCGCATCGAAGCGGCGATCCCCAAGGGCACGCATGTCGTCGCGCTCGATGAACGCGGCACCGCCCTCACCACGGTGGCACTGGCGGCGCGCCTGAAAGCCTGGCAGATGCAGGGCGGCGACGTCGCGCTGGTCATCGGCGGGCCCGACGGGCTGGACCCGGCGTTCAAGCAGGGCGCGCAGGAACGCATCCGCCTGTCCGACATGACGCTGCCCCATGCGATGGTGCGCGTGCTGTTGGTCGAGCAGCTCTATCGCGCGTGGTCGATCAACGCGAACCATCCCTACCATCGTGAGTGATTTCGTCTATCTCGCGTCGCAGAGCCCGCGGCGCCGGCAACTGCTGGAGCAATTGGGCGTGAGGCACGAACTCCTGCTGCCCGACGCCGGGGAAGACACCGAGTCCCTCGAGGAGCCGTTGCCCGGCGAGGCGCCCTCGCGCTATGTCCAGCGCGTGACCGGCCTGAAGCTCGGCGCCGCCATCGCGCGGATGAAGCGGCGCGGCCTTGCGCCTGCGCCCGTCCTGTGCTCCGACACCACCGTGGCGCTGGGCCGCACGATCTACGGCAAGCCTGCGGATGCGCAGGACGCGATCCGCATGCTGCGCGAACTGTCCGGGCGGACGCACCGCGTGCTGACGGCGGTCGCGATTCAGGACGGCAGGAAGCGACGCGAGGCGCTCAGCGTGTCGCGCGTGACGTTTGCATCGATGACTGCCGCGCAGATCCGCGACTACGTGGCGAGCGGTGAGCCCATGGGCAAAGCCGGCGCCTACGCGGTGCAGGGCGCCGCGGCCGCCTACATCCCGCATATCAGCGGCAGCTACAGCGGGATCATGGGCCTGCCCATGCACGAGACGGCGCAGTTGCTGCGCGAATTTGCCTAGGGCGAAGCGGGCACGTCGCGGCCCGTGATGTCCACGGCCTCGGGCACGACGCCCACGATCTCCCCGCGTCCGTTGAAGACCGGCCGCAGCGAGAAGTCGAAGCGCCGGGGCCCGATCGGCAGGTTGACGTCGAGCACTTCGCGCACGGCCATGCCGGAGAGGGCGGCCGCGACGCCTTCCCGTATGCGTTCGGCCAGGCCCGGCGTGCTCTCGAACCAGCGCGTCTCCCAGAACGGGCGGCCGACGACGTCGCTCAGTTTCGCCTGGATGCCGGAGAGGGATTGCGTGTTGGCATCCAGCAGCACGCCATCGGTGCCGATGAACCCCTGGTAGATCAGGCTCGTCTCGAAGGTGGCGCGCAGCCTGTCCGCGATGGCGCCTTGCTGCGCCATCGTCCGCTCCAGCTCGGCGGTTCGCAGGCGCACGTGCGCCTCCAGCGTGTCGTTGAAGCGCCGCAGCGCGGCCTGCGCGCGTTTCTCGGCTTCCACCATCGCGGCCAGCCGCGCACGCTCCTCGCCCAGCTGCCAGTTGGTGGTGCGCAGCGCCGCCTCCGCCCGCGCCCGGTCGGTCACGTCGGTGATCAGCACGAGGATGCCGTCCACCCTGCCTGAAGCGTCACGCACGGGCTGGTAGATGAAATCGAGCAGCCGATCCTCCGCAGGCGCGCCGAGCGCCTGTTCGAGCTTGACCAGCATGCCGGTGGCCACATAGGGCTCGCCGCTTTGGTACACCTTGTCCAGCAGGGGGATGAAGCCCTGCTTCACCACTTCCGGCAGGGCCTGCGACACGGCCTTGCCCTCGACGTCGCGGCCGCCCACGAGTCGCCGGTAGGCCTCGTTCGCGATGTCGAACACGTGGTCCGGTCCGCGCAGCAGCGCGATCGGCTGCGGCGCCTGGCGAAAAAGCTCCCGGAGCCGGTCGAGCTCGGCCTCGCGCGCGCGCCGCGCCAGCACCAGCGCCGTCACTTCGTTGCCCTGGTTGAAGATGCCGCCGATCGTGTTGTCCGGATTGCGCAGGGCGGTGAAGCTGTAGTTCCACCAGGATTCGCGCGGCAGGCCCGCGCGAACCATGGGCAGCATCTGCTCGAACTGCGCGAGGCCCTCGCCAGTGGCCAGCACGGACTCCATTTCCGGCCCGACGGTGGCCCAGATGTCGGACCAGAGTTCCTTCGCGGGCTGGCCCAGGGCGACGGGGTGTCGCTCCGCCGGGATCACCGACCATGCGTCGTTGTACAGCGTGTACATGCTGGGCCCCCAGTAGATCGCCGTGGGGAAGCTGGAGTTCAGGCAGAGGCTCAACGCCATCTGCAAGGCGGCCGGCCAGCCCTCGGGCGGCCCGAGGGGGTGGGAGGCCCAGTCGAAGGCACGGATGCGTGCCCCCATCTCGTGCCCGCCCTGGAGGAAGGCGAGTGCTGTCGGGGAGGATGTCATGGAAAGGAAGGCAGGGAGTGGAGGCATGCTAACAAATTGGGCTTACTTCCCGCTGTCGCCCGCAGCGCACTCGGTTATTCTTGCCGACATGCAACAGGACATCCTGGTCAACTGGTCGCCGCAGGAGACGCGGGTGGCCGTCGTGGAGAACGGCGCCGTGCAGGAACTGCACGTGGAACGCACCCTGGAGCGCGGCCTCGTGGGCAATGTCTACCTCGGCAAGGTCGCGCGGGTGCTTCCGGGCATGCAGTCGGCCTTCATCGACATCGGGCTGGAGCGCGCGGCGTTCCTGCACGTCGCGGACGTCTGGCACCGCCAGCCCGAGGGCGAGCCGCCCGGCTTCGTGCGCAGCAGCCAGCCGCAGGTCCCGATCG
The DNA here is from genome assembly GCF_015831345.1 of Caenimonas aquaedulcis. Lineage (NCBI taxonomy): Bacteria > Pseudomonadati > Pseudomonadota > Betaproteobacteria > Burkholderiales > Comamonadaceae > Caenimonas > Caenimonas aquaedulcis. The sequence goes on from NZ_JADWYS010000001.1 coordinate 521,399, forward strand.
AAAAGCAGGTGTTCGAGGGGCAGGCGCTCATGGTGCAGGTCATCAAGGACCCGATCGGCACCAAGGGTGCGCGCCTGTCCACGCAGATCAGCATCGCGGGACGCCTGCTCGTCTTCCTGCCGCAGGACGACCACGTGGGCGTGTCGCAGAAGATCCCGTCGGACCAGCGCGAGGCGCTGCGCTCCCGGCTGCAGACGCTCGTCGGAAATCCCTCCACCGGCGGGGGCGGCGGCTTCATCCTTCGCACGAATGGCGAAGACGCCAACGACGGGGAACTCGCCGAAGACATCGCCTACCTGCGCAAGACCTGGTCGCGCATCCGCGAAGCCTCCGTGCGCCTGCCGCCGCCGTCCATCCTGCACCAGGACCTGAACCTGCTGCAGCGCGTGCTGCGAGACCTCGCCGGCGAGGAGACGCAGACCATCCGGATCGACTCGAAGGAGCAGTTCGCGATCCTGCAGGCCTTCGGCAGCGAATTCATGCCCGCGGGCGCGCAACGCCTGCAGCTGTACAAGGGCGAGCGGCCGATCTTCGACCTGTTCAACATCGACGAGGAGATCGCCAAGGCGCTGGGACGCCGCGTGGATCTCAAGTCCGGCGGCTACCTCATCGTCGACCAGACCGAGGCGCTCACCACCATCGACGTCAACACCGGCGGCTTCGTCGGCGCGCGCAACTTCGACGACACGATCTTCAAGACTAACCTCGAGGCGGCGCAGGCCATCGCGCGGCAATTGCGCCTGCGCAACCTCGGCGGAATCATCATCGTGGACTTCATCGACATGGGCCGCGAGGACCACCGCGACGCCGTGCTGGCCGAATTCCGCAAGCAGCTCGCGCGCGACCGCGTAAAGACCATGGCAGGCGGCTTCTCGCAGCTGGGCCTCGTGGAGATGACGCGCAAGCGCACGCGCGAGTCGCTCGCGCACATGCTGTGCGAACCCTGCCCGGCCTGCGCCGGCAAGGGCACCATCAAGACGGCGCGCAGCGTCGCCTACGACATCCTGCGGGAAATCCTGCGCGAGGCGCGGCAGTTCAACCCGCGCGAATACCGCGTGGTGGCCGCGCCGCAGGTGATCGAGCTGTTCCTGGACGAAGAGAGCCAGCATCTCGCGGGCCTGTCCGACTTCATCGGCAAACCCATCTCCCTGCAAAGCGAGAGTGCGATGGGACAGGAGCAATACGACATCGTCCTGCTGTAACCGCGATGCGACCGCCCATTCCCATCCTCACCTACCACCAGGTCGACGCCGCGCCGCCCGCGGGCTCGAATTACCGCAGTCTCGTCGTCTCCCCGGGCGCGTTCGCGCGGCAGATGCGCATGCTGCGCGCACTCGGCTATCGCGGCCTGTCGATGACGGCGCTGGAGCCCTACCTGCGCGGCGAGAAGTCCGGCAAGGTCGTGGGCATCACGCTGGACGACGGCTACGTGAACAACCTGGAGCACGCACTGCCGGTGCTGCGGCGCTTCGGCTTTTCCGCGACCTGCTACATCGTCAGCGGCCAGCTCGGCGGCTCGAACGTGTGGGACCACGCGAAGGGCGTCCCGCCCAAGCCGCTGATGGACGCCGCGCAACTCGGCGCGTGGATCCTCGGCGGCCAGGAAATCGGCGCGCACACGCGCAATCACGTCGACCTGCTGCAGGCGGACGATGCCCAGGCACGGGAGGAAATCGAGGGCTGCAAGCGGGATCTCGAATCGCGCTTCGGCGTGCCGGTGCGCCACTTCTGCTACCCCTATGGTTTTCACAGGCCGCAGCATGCGGCGATGGTGCGCGACGCCGGCTTCGCCACCGCGACCACGACGCAACGCGCACGCACGCGCGCCGGCGACGATTCCTATGAGTTGCCGCGCGTGCCGGTACTGCGCCAGACCTCGCTGCCCCTCCTGTGGATGAAGGTAGCCACCGGCTACGAGGACCGCCGGCGTGGATGACGCACCCGCGCGGCGCCTGCGCATCGCGGTGCTGAACCGGGTGTTTCGCGCTACCGGCGGCGGGGCCGAGTCCTATTCCATCCGCATCGTGCAGGAACTCGCGCAGCGCCACGACATCCACGTGGTCGCGCAGGAGTTCTCGCATGAATGGCCCGGCGTCATGCACGTGAAGGTGCCCCGGCTCTTCAAGCGCCCACGCTGGCTGAACCAGCTCTGGTATGCGCTGTGCAGCTGGCACGTCACGCGCCATGGATTCGACGTGGTGCACTCCCACGAAAACACCTGGCACGGCGACATCCAGACCATCCACGTGCGTCCGGTCCGCGGCGACCTGCTGGGCGCGAGCCGCGGCTGGGCCCGTGCGGGGCGCTGGGCGAAGATCGCCGCGAGTCCCCGGCTGCTGTCGAACCTCGCGCTCGAAGCGATGCGCTTCCGGGTGCGCCGCGGACGGCGCATCGTCCTCGTGTCCGATGCCCTGCGCGCGCAGTGCGTGGCGTCCTATCCGGACAGCGAAGCGGCCATGTCCGTGATCACGCCGGGCGTCGACATGGGCGCCGTCGCGGCTACGCAGGGCGCTTCCCGCGCCGCGCTCGGCCTGCCGGAGGAGGGCGAGGTGATCCTCTTCGTCGGGAACGATTTCGCGCGCAAGGGCCTGGGGACGCTGCTCGAGGCGGTGGCCGGGCTTCCTTCTTCCGCCACGCTCGCCGTGGTCGGCAGCGGCTCGGGCACGCCTTACCAGGATCGCATCCGGGCCCTCGGCCTGGAAGGGCGCGTCCTGTTCCTGGGCGTGCGGCAGGACATGGGACCGCTGTACCGCGCGGCTACCGTGCTCGCGCATCCCACCCTCGGCGACTCCTTTGCGATGGTGGTGCTGGAGGCCATGGCGCAGGGGTTGCCGGTGGTGGCCAGCGGTCCGGCGCACTGCGGCATCTCGACGATGCTGCGCGATGGCGGGGACGCCTTGTTGCTGGACGATCCGCGCCAGGCCGGGCCGCTGCGCGACGCGCTGGGCCGTATCCTGGACGATCGCGAGCTCGCGGCCCGCTTGAGCAGGAACGGCCTGCAGTTCGCCGCCGGCCACAGCTGGCGGGCGGCGGCACTGGCTTACGAAGCGCTCTACGCCGGGGCCGCGGCCGCCGCGGGCTGACGCATCACCCCAGCAGGTCGCTGGGCGAGGCCGGGTTGGACCCTTCGGCGGACGCCACGCTGTAGAGCCGGGCGTAGTGGCCGCCGCGGCGCAGCAGCTCGGCGTGCGAGCCTTCTTCGACGACACGGCCGGAGGCCATCACGAGGATGCGGTCCGCGTGCTCGATGGTGGAGAGGCGGTGCGCGATGATGAGCGTCGTGCGTCCGGCCATCAGCCGCTGCAGCGCGGACTTCACGGCCTGCTCCGACTCGGTGTCGAGCGCCGACGTTGCTTCATCGAGCACGAGGATCGGCGCGTCCTTGTAGATGGCGCGGGCGATCGCGAGCCGCTGGCGCTGGCCGCCCGAGAGTTGCCGCGCGTTATGACCCACCAGCGTGTCCATGCCCTGCGGCAGCGTGGCCACGTGCTCGCTCAGGTTCGCCGCCTCCAGTGCCCGGGCGATCCGCTCGCGGTCCACCGGCAGGCCGAGCGTGATGTTGGAGGCAATCGTGTCGTTGAACATCACCACTTCCTGGCTCACAAAGGCGAACTGCCGGCGCAGCGCGTTGAGGCGCCAGTCGTGGAGTTCCACGCCGTCCAGCAGGATGCGGCCGCTGCTGGGGACGACGAAACGGGGCAGCAGGTTCACCAGCGTCGTCTTGCCCGAGCCCGAGCCGCCGACGAGCGCCACCGTTTCCCCGGGCGCGACGCGCAGGCTCACGCTTTCGAGCGCGTCGCGCGCGCTGTCCTCGTAGCGCACCGTCACGTCCTCCAGTGCGATCTCGCCGCAGGCGCGCGCGGCCTCATGCGTGCCCTCGCGCTCCGGTTCGGTGTGTTCGATCAGGTCCAAACCCCGTTCCACCGCGGCGAGGCCGCGCGTGATGGGCGAGGCGGATTCGGAGAGGTGCTTGATCGGCGCGATCAGCATGAGCATCGCCGTCACGAACGCCGCGAAGCCGCCGACGGTGATGCCGCTCGTCGAGCTTTGCCAGAGCGCCGTGCAGATGACGGCGGAGAGGGCGCCGGCGGCAAGCATCTGCGTGAGCGGCGTCATGGCCGACGCCGCCACGGTGGACTTCATCGCGAGGCGCCGCAGTTCCCCGCTCAGCTGGCCGAAGCGCTCGCCTTGCGCCGCCTGCGCCTCGTGCAGGCGGACCACGCGATGCGCGAGCACGTTTTCCTCGACGACATAGGCCAGGCGGTCGGTCGCGTCCTGGTTGGCCTGCGTGATGCGGTGCAGGCGCCTGGAAAGCACCTTCATGACCAGGGCGACGCCTGGGAAGATCACCAGCACGATCAAGGTGAGCTTCCAGTTGATGTAGAACAGGTAGGCCATCAACGCGACGAGGGTCAGCGAGTCGCGGATCAGCGTCAGCATGGTCGTCACCAGCAAGGTGGTGCCGGTCTGCACTTCGTACACGACGGTGTTGGACAGCGCGCTGGCCGAGGTGTGCGCGAACAGCGACATGGGCGCGTCCAGCACGCGGGCGAACAGGCGGCCACGCAGCTGCACCATCGCCTTGTTGGCCATGTGGGCGAGCGAATACTGGGCGATGAAACCGGAGATGCCGCGCAGCCCGAACAGGCCCAGCAGCGCGAGCGGAACCAGCCACAGGTTGAAGTTCGCGCCCTGGAAGCCGTTGTCCAGCAGGGGCTTCATGAGCGCGGGGATGACGGGCTCGGTCAGCGCCACCACGCACGTGGCCGCAAGCAGGGCGGCGAAGGCGGGCCCGCAGCCGCGGAAGTAGGGCAGGATGCGCCGGATGCGCTGGGCTTGGTTGACGTTCAATGCGGGCACACGGCACTTTCTGTTCGCACGCGCAGGACCCGGCGCACGATGTCTTCGGGAGCGATGTCGGACACGCGTTCCGTGCCCGATACCAGGGCGCCGCCCAGGCGGTCGGTAGGCAGGCGCCACTGCGGCGCGATCCGCGACGAGAAGAGGCCCACCAGCTTCACCGGCGTGGTCACGGCCAGGTGCATGAGGCCGCCGTCCGGGCAGACCGCCACCGCGCATGCGCCCAGCAGCGAGCGCGTCTCGTCCAGGCTGAGCGCCCCGGTGAAATCCGCGATGTCGGCCTGGCCTTGCAAGGCCGACACCAGCGCCGCCGCGCGGGCCGCCCCGTTGTGGCTGCCCACGAGGACGAAGCTGCGCTGCCCGCCGGCCACCAGGCCGCGCACGACGCCGATCCAGCCCTCGTAGGTGCGGTCTTCGTGCACGCCCCCGATCGCCAGCGCGATCGATTGCGAGAAGTCACCCGGCGGCGGCGGGGCGGAGCCGTCGAGATCGCGCAGCTTCTGCGAGCCATGCGATTCCAGCCCGGGGGCGTCCAGGTCCACCCCGGCGAGGTCCGCGGCGCGCTGCGCGGCGAAGAGGCCGCGGTGGAAGTTCGGGCCGGTGAAGAATTCGTGGATCGACACCCAGGGAAGCTGCGGGAAGTGGCGGATCTTCTGCTTGAGCGGGCGGTGCTTGTTGCTCAGGATGAGCGCGCACGCATAGTCCGCCGCGCGGAAGCCCGCCGGGTCCGCGGACACCCGGGAGAACCACGGGTCGCCCTGGTACAGCCTCGCCACGAGCGCGGACGTGAAGAGATCGACCTCGTATCCGCGTTCGACGAGCAGCGAGCGGTGGGCGAGGTCCATGAGCCCGTCGCCGATCTGCTCCTCGCCGAAATAGATCCACAGCAGCTTGCGGCTGCCGGGCGGGAAGCGATCGAGCTTCAGGTCGTCCTGGCCCGTCATGCGCAGCACCACCCGGCGCCACGCGACCCTGCGCGCCACCTTGAGGCGCCCGACCGCCGCCAGGTAGGCGGGGCCGGATTCCGCCGGGACCGGCCGGCTGAGGGGCTGCGTCACCGACGCGAGCGCGAGGCGGTCGATGAGCGATCCCTGCGCGGGGGCGCCGGCGATGCGGCCGGGCGTGCCGGCCCTGGCATCGGAGAGCCCCAGCGCGAACAGCAGCCCGATGAGCAGGCAGAAGTAATCGCCGATGAGCGCATCGAACAGCGTGGAATTGAACAGGCAGACCATCGCCAGCATCACGACGAACGAGCGCGCGGCGGCGCCCGCATCGCGCGTGAGGACCCGGGCGTCGGCCTGCATCGCGTTGAGGAACAGGCAGAAGAGGGCGATGCCGCCGAGGCCCAGCTGCACGCCCCACAACAGGTATTCCTGGTGCGGATTGCGCAGGTGCGCGAACTCCGCGCGCAGGTCGACGCCTTCGAGGCGCAGGTATTCCTGGTTCCAGCTGCCCACGCCATACCCGGTGAGCGGACGCTCGCCGATCGCCTCGAGCGAGCGCTGCCAGAAGTTCAGGCGCGTGCCCGTGGACGACGTGGGCGAGCGGTCGCCGTCGACGTACGCCGCCGACTCCGATGCGACTTTGGCCATGCGCTCGCGAAACTGCGGCGCCGCGAGCGGCAGCGTGATCGCGACGACGGCCGACACCAGCAGCACCTTGGCCCGGTGCTGGCGCGGCAGCGCGGCGGGGATCGCCATCAGCAGCCCCGCGATGAGGGCCACGTGCCCGCTGCGCCCCGGCAGCAGAAACAGCACGTTGAGCGCGCACAACGCGCACACGAACCCGACCGCCATCCGCGCATGGCGGGAAGCGAAGCGGTCCCGCAGGTGCCAGCACAGCACCGCGAGGCCCGCGGTCATGATGGACTGGTCCAGGTAGGTCGAGAAGACGGCGCCCACCGCCTGGCGCTGCGCTTCGCCCTTGATCACCCAGGGCAGCTGCAGCCCCGTCGACAGCAGGTAGGAACTGAGGACGACGAAGCACTGCGCGCCGCCGTAGATCGCAAGGGCGATGGATGCCTCGCGGGGCGTGCGGATCAGCACCAGCACCAGCGGGATGACCAGCAGCTTGCCGTACTTGGCGAGCTCCGGCAGCGCGGTGAGCACGGGGACTTCGGTGTACGCGAGGCTCGCGCCGAGCGCGGCGAGCATCGCCACCACCAGCCAGGGCGATCGCACGGAGCGAAGGCGCTCGAGCGGGCGGCCAGACGCGACGGCAGATGCCAGCAGGGCGAGGCCGAGCGCGAGCACCAGGGCCTTGGCGACGTTGAGCGCGGCCAGCGACACGGGAACGGAGGCGGCCATCAGGTACACCGGCCAGGGCCGCAGGCCATTCCAACTCGTTCGATCCGTCACGCGCTCCGCCTCGTCATTCGCCAGCCCGGATTATGTCCGGCGCCCGGGCGATGGGCCAAAATAGCCGCCTCGACCGCCAACCCCTCACCATTCATGGCCCGTATCTCCGCCTACATCATTGCCTACAACGAAGCCGCGAAGGTTGCCGATGCGATCCACAGCGTGCAGTGGGCCGACGAGGTGGTGGTGGCGGACTCCAACAGCACGGACGGCACGATCGAGATCGCGCAGTCGCTGGGCGCCCGCGTGGTGCAGATCCCCTTCGAAGGCTTCGGCAAGCTGCGCAACGACGCGGTCGCGGCCTGCACGCACGACTGGGTCTTCAGCCTCGATTCGGATGAACGGTGTACGCCGGAAGTAGGCGCCGAAGTGCGCGCGCTGGTGGAAAACCCGCAGCACGGCGCCTATTTCGTGCCGCGGCGAAACTTTTTCCTGGGCCGCGAAATCCGTCATTCAGGCTGGTACCCGAACTACCGCCAGCCGCAGCTGTTCCGCAAGGAGGCCATGAAATACGAGATGAGCCCCGTCCACGAAGGCTACGAGCTCGCCCCGGGCGTTACGGCAGGTTACCTGAGCAACGCCATCTGGCAGCTGCCATTCAGGGATTTGTCCGAATCCCTCAGTAAGATGAACCGCTATTCGACGCTGGGCGCCACGAAGCGCCGGCAAAGCGGCTCGAGCTACGGCAAGGCGTTGACGCATGCCGTGTGGGCCTTCTGGAAGCACTGGCTGTTCAAGCGCGGTTTCCTGGACGGCTGGGCAGGCTTCATCATCGCGCTCTCGTATTTCGAAGTGACGTTCTACCGCTACGCCAAGGCGGTGGAGCTGGAGCACCAGGCGCAGTGGGCCGCCGGCTGGAAAGACATCCTGAAGCGTTGAGGCAGTTTGAGAAAAGGACGAAGCATTCATGAGTGAGACATCGATGAAGCGCCGTGCGTGCGTGGCGGGCCTGCTGATGGCGCCGGTGGCCGGGGCCCTGGCGCAGTTCCGTGTGGAAGTGACCGGCGTGGGCCTGACGCAGCTGCCCATCGCCATCGCGCCGTTTCGCGGCGAGGCCGACGCGCCGCAGAAGATCGCCGCCATCGTGCAGGCGGACCTCGAGCGCAGCGGCCAGTTCCGCATCGTGGACGCCGCGGGCGCCGCGTTCGACGAAAACAGCCGCCCCGACATGACGCCCTGGCGCCAGAAGGGCGCCGACTCGCTCGCCGTCGGGGGCATGAGCCGACTGGCGGACGGCCGCTACGACGTGCGCTTCCGCCTCTGGGATGTGGTGCGCGGCCAGGACGCCGCGGTATTTGGCCAGGTGGTGACGGCGGGGGACCTGCGCGTCGAGGCGCACCGCATCGCCGACGTCATCTACGAAAAGCTCACCGGGCAGAAGGGCATCTTCTCGACGCGCATCGCGTACGTGACCAAGGCCGGCACGCGCTACAACCTCTGGATCGCCGACGCCGACGGCGAGAACGCACAGAGCGCGCTGTCGAGCAGCGAGCCCATCATCTCGCCGGCGTGGTCGGCGAACGGGCAACAGATCGCCTATGTGTCGTTCGAATCGCGCAAGCCGGTGGTGTACGTGCACGAAGTGCTGACGGGCAAGCGCCGGCTGATCGCGAATTTCCGCGGCTCCAACAGCGCGCCCGCGTGGTCGCCCGACGGGCGCACCCTCGCCGTCACGCTCAGCCGCGACGGCGGCTCGCAGCTCTACACGATCGATGCGAACGGCGGCGAGCCGAGGCGCCTCACGCAATCGGCCGGCATCGACACCGAACCCGTCTACGCACCGGACGGGCGCAGCATCTATTTCGTGAGCGACCGGGGTGGGGCGCCGCAGATCTACCGCATGCCCAACACCGGCGGAAATCCCGAGCGCGTGACCTTTACGGGGAGTTACAACATCTCGCCCACGGTGAGCCCCGACGGGCGCTGGCTGGCCTACATTTCCCGCATCAACGGCGTGTTCAAGCTGCAGGTCATGGAGCTCGGCAGCAACAACGTCCAGTCCATCACCGACACCACCGCCGACGAAAGCCCCAGCTTTGCGCCCAACGGACGCCTCATCGTCTATGCGACCCGGCAGAACGGCCAGGAGGCGCTCATGACGACCACGCTCGACGGCAAGATCAAGGCGCGTCTGGCGGGCAAGGGCGGCGACATCCGCGAGCCCGACTGGGGCCCGTTCCAGAAATGAATCCGCATCGAATGAATTCTTGAATTTTTGTTTTGGAGGTAATCGAATGATCAAGCGAATGAACCTTGCAATCGGCGCCGCGGCCATGGCCCTGGTCATGGCCGGCTGCTCCAGCGTTCCCCTGGACCAGCCTCCCGTCGAGGACAAGAAGATCGGCACCTTGCCGCAGCAGCCCGGCGGCGGGGGCACGCAGAGCAAGGTGGAGCCCGTGGTCACCGACAACGCGGGACTCACCAATCTCGGCCCGCAGAACGTCGCGCGCGTGATCCTGTTCGACTACGACAGCTACGTCATCAAGCCCGAATACCAGAGCATCGTCGACGGCCACGCGCGCTGGATGAAGGCCAACCCGTCGCGCAAGCTGAACATCGAAGGGCACACCGATGAGCGCGGCGGCCGCGAATACAACCTGGCCCTCGGCCAGAGGCGCGCCGAGGCCGTGCGCCGCGCGCTGACGCTGCTGGGCGTGCCCGATGCGCAGATGGAGGCCGTGAGCTTCGGCAAGGAAAAACCGGCCGCGATGGGCAGCGATGAATCGGCCTGGGCGCAGAACCGCCGCGCCGAGTTCACGTACCGCTGAAGATGCGCACGATCGCTGCCCTCACCCGCGCGCCGGCCGTTCGCGGCGCACTCGCGGCCGCCGCGGCCGTGCTCTGCCTGGGCGCCAGCACCGGCGCGTCGGCGGCCCTCTTCGAGGACGACGAAGCGCGCCGCGCCATCCTGGACTTGCGCCAGCGCGTCGAGGCGATGCGCATGGCCGGCGAACGCACGGCGGAGGACCAGCGCCAGGAAGCCGCGCAGATGCGCCGTGCCATGCTGGACCTGCAAAACCAGATCGAGCAGCTGCGCGGCGAAGTCGCGCGGCTGACGGGGCAGAACGAGCAGCTGGTGCGCGAACTCGCCGAGGCGCAGCGCCGCCAGCGCGATCTCGCCACGAGCGTCGAGGAACGGCTGCGCAAGGTGGAACCGGCCAAGGTGTCCGTCGACGGACGCGAGTTCATCGCGGATCCGACCGAGGGCCGCGATTTCGAGGCAGCGCTGGCGCTGTTCCGCAAGGGCGACTTCCCCGCGGCGCAGGCCGCATTCGCCGACTTCATCAGGCGCTACCCGCAAAGCGGCTTCCGTCCCACGGCCCTCTTCTGGCTCGGCAACTCGCAGTTCGCCAACCGCGACTACCGCGGCGCCATCGCGAATTTCCGCGCGCTGCTGCAGCAGGCGCCCGACCATCCGCGCGCGCCGGAGGCGGTGCTGTCGATCGCCAACTGCCAGATCGAGCTCAAGGACAACGCCGCGGCGCGCCGCACGCTCGACGAACTCATCAAGGCCTATCCGCAGTCCGAAGCCGCGCAAGCGGCCAAGGAGCGCCTGTCCAAGCTGCGGTGACGCACCTCGACGAAGCCGCCGACCTGCAGCGCCGCTTCGGTGGCCTGGAGCGGCTCTACGGTGTGGCGGGTGCCGGCGCGATGCGTGCGGCGCACGTGGCCGTGGTCGGCATCGGCGGCGTGGGCTCCTGGGCTGCGGAGGCGCTGGCGCGCAGCGGGGTGGGGCGGCTCACGCTGATCGACCTGGACCACGTGGCCGAATCCAACATCAACCGGCAGGTGCATGCACTCGCGGGCACGCTGGGGCAGGCCAAGGTCGAAGCCATGTCGCAGCGCATCGCGCAGATCAATCCGACCTGCCGGGTGCTGGGCATCGAGGAATTCGTCGAGCCGGGCAACTGGCCGGGGCTGCTCCCAGAGGGTGTCACCGCCGTCATCGACGCCTGCGACCAGGTGCACGGCAAGGTGGCCATCGCGGCATGGGCGTTGCAAAGCCGCAGCGCCCTGGTCGTGGTGGGCGCCGCGGGCGGCAAGCGCCTTGCGCACAAGGTCGACGTCGACGACCTCGCCCACACCACGCACGACCCCTTGCTCGCGCAGCTGCGTTATCGCCTTCGCAAGCTCCACGGCGCGCCGCGCGAGGGCAGGAAGATCGGTGTCACGTGCGTCTTCAGCCGTGAGCCCGTGGCCCCGCCCGACCCGTCGTGCGCCATCGAGGGCGACGGCTCGCTCAATTGCCATGGATACGGCTCGGTGGTGAGCGTCACGGCGACCTTCGGGCAGTGCGCCGCGGGTGTCGTGCTCGATCGCATCGCGTCGAGCGCGAAGACGGCCTGACAGCAGGCTATAATCACGGGCTTTGCGGGACGTTAGCTCAGTTGGTAGAGCAGCGGACTTTTAATCCGTTGGTCACAAGTTCGAATCTTGTACGTCCTACCATGATCCTCGAAGGGACGCCTCCCATGGCGTCCCTTTTTTTCGCCTGTCCCGTACGCGCGCGAGGCGGATTTAATCGCGCAAAAGTCCCCCGCCTCGTCATTCGTGTCATTAATCGAGCGCGGAATGTCACGCATCCGATGAAAGGGGCCCGCAGCGCTCCCAAACACCGGCATTCCTCGTGGCACGGCAATTGCGCTACCTCATGGCTTTTTCAATCAACCTACTGGAGAACCTCGATGAAGCGTCAACTGCAACAGGGCTTTACCCTGATCGAACTGATGATCGTTGTCGCGATCATCGGTATCCTGGCCGCGGTGGCATTGCCCGCCTACCAGGACTACACGAAACGCGCCAAGATGTCGGAGGTCGTGCTCGCGGCCTCGGCCTGCCGCACCACCATCACGGAGGTGTACCAATCGGGCAGCACTACGCCGGCCGCCGATGGCTGGGGCTGTGAGTCTTCCTCGCAATCGAGCAAGTACGTCAAGAGCATCCACACGGATTCGAATGGCGTCATCACCGTGGAAGCCACCGGCTTCAACGACACCAACATCGACGACAAGAAGATCACGCTGACGCCCTGGGCGACGGACACGGTCACCTCCGCCGTCCCCGCCAACCTCGGCGGCGCGGTGTTCAAGTGGGTTTGCGGCCCCGCCGCCACCAACGGCGTCCTGCCGAAGTACCTGCCGGGCTCCTGCCGCGGCTAAGCTGACCTGACCGTCAGCCTCGAAGGAGCGGCCTCTGCGGAGGCCGCTTTTTTTTGCGCCGCGAATCCAGCGTGTGGCCGCTCTCCTACACGGGGTCGGTCCTTGCGGCGCCGGGAAGGTGGCATGCCACCGACAAACTGGTGGCGCGAAGCTCAGCAGACTGGGCGCGCAACCACCCGAACACATCAATGACCCTTGTCACATCCCACGGCCAGCGTATCTCCGACGCGGACATCGCCTACTACTTCTCGCGCCATCCTTCCGACGCCCAGGTGGCGAACGACGCCGCGGGCTTCGGTCTCACCGCGGATCAGCTCGCCTACGCCTTGAGCCTCGGGCGCGGGGCCTCCATCAGCGCGTCGATGGTGCGGGGATGGGTCGCGACGCCGGGCAGCGGCTATACGTGGGCGGCGGACGGGACGCTCGCGCACAGCACGACGACCGAGCTCACGCAGCGCCTTTCCGGCACGCTCGATCTCACCGGCCTTGCGGGCCCCCAGACCTTGAAGCTGGATGCCGGCTATGCGGCGGCGCAGGTCAAGGGGCTCCTCACGGGCGGGACCATCGAATCGGACGCCGCTGCGACGGGCAACATGACCGTGACCCTGGCGGATGCGACGCACGGCAACGACCAGCTCACGCTGAAGCTTGCTGCCCCGGGCTCCGCCGACTTCAAGACCATCGATGCGCCGGGCGTCGAAACGCTCGATCTCGTCTCGACCACGACGAGTGCCACGCCGGCGTCCGTCACCAACACGCTCACGCTGTCGACGACCGCGCACACCACGCTGAACATCACCGGCAATGCAGCCCTGGACCTGTCCCCCGGCTGGCAGATCGCCCTGATGTCCGTGAAGACCGTCGCCGCGGCCACGTTCGACGCGGGGCTGCACGTCTACCTGTACGGCAACACCAACGACCTGGCGATCGGCGTGGGCGGCGGCAACGACATCATCGTCGCGGGCTTCGGCAACGACACGATCGCCGCCGGCGCGGGGGACGACATCATTTTCGCGGGCCGCGCATCCGACGTCGTGGATGCGGGCCCCGGCAACGACTGGATTCGCGGCGGACCCGCCAAGGACGTAATGACCGGTGGCGCCGGCGTGGACACCTACGCCTACGTCTATGCCTATGAGTCTTCGGACAGCACGGGCGTGGACATCGTCACGGACTTCACGGGCGGGCCCGGCGGGGACCTGCTCGACTTCACCGCGCTCACGCATGGCGCAGCCACCTTCATGGGCAACGTCAGCGGCGCGGCCGCGGTCGATGCCGCCCTGCACGCTGGCGCGATCCGCGCGGTGTTCGACACGTCCACGTCCCTGCTGCACGTGGACCTCGATGCGAACGGCATGCTGGACGCCACCAACGACATCGCGATCCAACTGACGGGCGTAAGTTCCTCGCTCACCGCGGCGAACTTCATTTTTTGACGGTTGTGCAGCCGGGCCGTTGACGGCGTGAACCCGGCGCGGGACACTGCGCGCCATGAGCTTTCACCTCTACCAGATCGACGAAATCTTCTCCAGCGCCGACGGCACCGTGCAGTTCATCGAACTGGCCGTGGGCAACTTCAACGGGGAGCACCTGCTGGCAGGCCACCCGATCAGCGTGACCTCGAACGGCGTGAAGCACACATTCACGTTTCCAGCGGACCTGCCCAGTGCCGCCACGGCGAACACGCACGTCCTCATCGCCACGCAGGGCTTCGCGGCGCTGGGGATCGTCACGCCCGACTATGTCGTGCCCGACGGCTTCCTGTTCACCGCGGGCGGGACCATCAATTACGCGGGCGTGGACGCGGTGACTTACGGCGCGCTCCCGGGCGATGGGTCGCACTCCATCAGCGACACGGGCACGGTGATGGTGGCGAGCCCGACCAACTTCCACGGCGCCACCGGCCAGCTCCCCACGTCCACGACCTTCAACGGCACCGAAGCCAACGACACGCTCACCGGCACCTCCGGCAACGACGTCATCAACGGCTTCGGCGGCAACGACTCGATCGCAGGGGCCGGCGGCCAGGACACGGTCGATGGCGGCAGCGGGACCGACACGCTGGTCGTGCAGGCCGCCGATTCCGCCATGACCTCTCTCACCGCGGCCCACGTCGCGGCCGCGGGGATCGACGTCACGCTCACCGGCGTGGAGCGCGTATCGCTCACCGATAAACTCGTCGTGTTCGACACCCAGCCCGGTGACGCCGCATGGCAGGCCATGGCGCTGCTGACGGCCGGCTTCGGGCAGGCGGGCGCGATGGCCCAGCTCGACTTCTGGCTCGGTGCATCGCACCAGGGCTTGAGCATGCCGGTGCTGGGCCAGCAGCTCATCGACTTCTACGCGCCGGGCGTGCCCAATGCGTCGCTGGTGGCTTACCTGTACAACAGCATCGTGGGTGTCGCGCCCGATGCAGCGACGGTGGACCAGTACGCGGGCGAGATCGGCGCGGCCAAGACCTTCGCGACACAGGGAGACCTGCTCGCCTTCGCCGCGAACCTGTCATTCAATACCGACCACATGGTGGGCTTCGTCGGCAGCGTGCCGCACCTGGACCACGTGGCCGGCGGCGGCTGATCACCCGCCCGCGAGGGCCGCTTCGATTTCCGCGAAGGTGCCCGCGGCTTCCGGCAGCTGCAGGGGCATGCCGAGTTGCCGCGCGATCTGCGACAGCGAGAAGATGCCGCGGATTTCAAGTTGCCCGGAGGCGTCCTGCTGCACGACGAGCGCGTGGTTGCGACGCGCTTCCTGCAGCCCCGAGATCACGTGGCCGACGCGTGCCGACGCGACGCGGGCCAGGTCGAAGGCTTCGAGGCGCGATGCCGGCGTCATCAGGTCCGACACGAGGATCTCGGAGTGGCGCATGCCCCGTTCGCGGGCGAGGCTTACCGGCTTTTCGCCGAGGATGTCGGTGGTCGTGATGAGGCCGGCGAGCACATCGCCCTGGTCGAGCGCGAGGAGCAGCCGCACGCCGCGTTGCATCATGTACTGGTGGGCGGCTTCCATCGTGGCGCCGGGCTCGATGACGGCGGGCGCGACCTGCGTGAGGTCGGTCATCACGTCCATGGCGGGCGAGTCGAGCGTGACCTGCTGGCGCGCCGTGCCGGGGCGGCAGATGCGCGCGGCGCCCAGCGCGGCGCGGCTGTGAAGGGCGGGATAGGTGTCCATGGGCAGATCCTTCTTGTTGGAATGGAAGTCCGTTGTAACGCCGGGCCGCTGACGACGTACTGACCCTTGCCGATGGCCGCTACGCCGGTGCTGGCAATGCAAGCTGGGCAGCCTGCGCCACGCGCACGCAATCCTTGATGTGCTCCTCCCCGATGTAGCGCAGCGCGGTGTAGCCCATGACGGCCGCGACCGCCTGGCCCGCCAGCGGAACGTACTTCGCCGCCTGCGTCGCCGTGAGCCGCATGCCCGCCTTCTTCGCCATGCGAAGCACCAGGTCGCGCGTGACGAACTTGCCGATCAGCACGGATCCCACCATGGCGAGCGCTTTCTGCACCTGCTCGCGCTTGTGGGCGGGCAGCGCGTCGAGCTGCTGGGGCGTGAGCCCGAATTCCGCGTTGATCGCGGGGATGAGCTGGGTCAGGAGCGCCGCATCGACCGCCCAGTCGAGGCCGGGGACAGGCACCGTGGCGGCCACCGCGCCAGCGAGCGCGCGCCGGTTCAGGAGCTTGCGGCTCCGGCGCACCGCGTCGATGAGGATGAGGTTGTCTTCGGCGAGCTGAAGGGCAGTGGGCATATGCCCACTATGCCGCCATCAGCGTGCGGTTTCAATCGCCTCGATGTCACCAGACAAGACAAGCCAGCGCTCTTCCAGCGTGTGCAGCTCATCATTGACGGCCTTGAGCCGCTTGCCCACGTCCGCGAGTTCGGCGCGCGGCAGGGTGCCGGCGAGCTTGTCCTCGAGCGCGGCCTTGTCGGCTTGCAGCACCGCCAGGCGCTTTTCGGCTTGCTCCAGCTCGCGCCGCAGCGGCTTGAGCTGCGTGGCGGCCTGCGCGCGCTGCGCCTGCGGCGCGGGCGTGGGGGCGGGGGCCGGCGCACTCGCGGCGCTGGCCTCGGCCTTCGCGACTTCGCGCAGGCGCTTGGCTTCGTCGAGCAGGTACTTCTGGTAGTCGTCGAGGTCGCCGTCGAAGGGCGAGACCTTGCCGCGGCCCACCAGCCAGAATTCATCGCACACCGCACGCAGGAGCGCGCGGTCGTGGCTCACGAGCAGCACCGTGCCTTCGAATTCGTTGAGCGCCATCGACAGGGCCTCGCGCGTGGCGAGGTCCAGGTGGTTGGTAGGCTCGTCGAGCAGCAGCAGGTTGGGGCGCTGCCACACCATCATCGCGAGCACCAGGCGGGCCTTCTCGCCGCCGCTCATCGTGCCGACGGCCTGCTTGACCATGTCGCCGGTGAAGTTGAAGGTGCCGAGGAAATTGCGCAGGTCCTGCTCGCGGCCGGATTCGCCCGAGCCGGGGCCGAGCTCCTTGGCGAGGCGCACCATGTGTTCGAGCGGCGTGTCCTGCGGGCGCAGCACGTCGAGCTCCTGCTGCGCGAAGTAGCCGATGTTCAGGCCCTTGCCCTCGGTCAGCGTGCCCGCGAGGGCGGGGATGTCGCGCGCGATCGTCTTCACGAGCGTCGATTTGCCCTGTCCGTTCGCGCCCAGGATGCCGATGCGCTGCCCCGCCATCACGGAGCGGCTGACGCCCGTGAGGATCACCTTGTCGCCGTAGCCGAACGACGCTTCGCTGATCGCGAGCATCGGGTTGGGCAGGTTCGCGGGCTCCTTGAATTCGAAGGTGAACTCCGCATCCGCCAGCACCGGCGCGATCTTCTCCATGCGCTCCAGCGCCTTCACGCGGCTTTGCGCCTGCTTGGCCTTGGACGCCTTCGCCTTGAAGCGGTCGATGAACTTCTGCAGGTGGGCGATCTTTTCCTGCTGCTTGGAAAACGTGGACTGCTGCAGCGTCAGCTGTTGCGCCCGCAGCGTCTCGAAGGCGCTGTAGTTGCCGCCGTAGCGCGTGAGCTGCTGGCGTTCGATGTGCAGCGTGACGTTGGTGACCTCGTCGAGGAACTCGCGGTCGTGGCTGATCACGATCATCGTGCCCTGGTAGCGCTTGAGCCAGGCTTCCAGCCACACGAGCGCGTCGAGGTCCAGGTGGTTGGTGGGCTCGTCGAGCAGCAGCAGGTCGGACGGGCACATCAGGGCGCGCGCGAGTTGCAGGCGCATGCGCCAGCCGCCGGAGAAGCTGTTGACGGGGCTGTCCAGCTCGGAGGTCTTGAAGCCCAGGCCGAGGATCAGCGACTGCGCGCGAGGCACGGCGTCGAGCTCGCCGGCATCGTAGAGGTCGGAGTGCACATGCGCGATCTCCATCCCGTCGCCCGATTCTTCCGCGCGGGTGAGCGCCTCGCGCAGTTCCATGAGGCGCGTATCGCCGCCCAGCACGAAATCGGTGGCGCTTTCGTCGGTCTCCGGCATGTTCTGCGCGACTTGACCCAGCCGCCATTGCGACGGCATCGAGAAATCACCCCCGTCCTCGTGCAGCGTGCCGTTGATGAGGCCGAACAGCGTGGACTTGCCCGCGCCGTTGCGGCCGACGAGGCCGACTTTCTCGCCGGGGTTGATCGTGACGGAAACGTTGTCGAGCAGCACCTTCGCGCTGCGGCGAAGGACCAAATTGCGAAGGACGATCACTTCTTGCCCAGCTTTGCAAATGCGTTCGCGAAGTCTGCCAGCAGGTCCGCCTGCGCCTCGATGCCCACGGACAGGCGAATAAGCGAATCGGCGATCTCCATGGTCTGCCGCTGCTCCGCGCCCATCTCCCAGAAGATCGTGTGCGCCACGGGAATGGCGAGCGTGCGGTTGTCGCCGAGGTGGCTGGACTTGATGACGAGCTCCAGCGCATTGAGCACTTCGAAGGGCGAGACGCCGTCGACGGTCTCGAAGCTCAGCAGGGCGCCGAAGCTCTTGAACAACTTTCCCGCGCGTTCATGCTGCGCATGGCTCGCCAGGCCTGGGTAGTGCACCTTCGAGACCAAGGGCTGCGCCTCGAGCCACTGCGCGAGCGCCATGGCGTTCGAACACGCACGCTCCATGCGCAGGGTGAGGGTCTCCGCGCCGGCGGCGATGCGGTGGCCGTGTTCGGAGCTGAGCGTCGCGCCCATGTCGCGCAGGCCCTTCTTCTTGATCTGCAGCAGTCCCCACGCCGTCGGCGCGCCCTTGCGATAGGCGGGCAGCAGGTTGGGATAGGCGCCCCAGTCGAAGAGGCCCGTGTCGGAGACCGAACCGCCCAGCGCATTGCCGTGGCCACAGATCGACTTGCTGAGCGAATGGATCACCAGCGACGCCTGCACCGCCTTCGGCTGGAAGAGGGCGGGCGTGGTCATGGTGCTGTCCACGATGTAGACGATGCCGCGCGGCCGGCACAGCTTGCCGATGCCTTCTAGGTCGGCGATCTGCGTGCGGGGGTTCGCGATGGTCTCGACGAACACAATCCGGGTTTCCGTGCGAAGCGCCGCTTCGACGGCGGCGGCCTGCGTCGCATCGACCAGCGTGACTTCGCAGCCGAGCTGCGAGAGCGTGTTCATCCAGCTGGCGGTGTTGCCGAAGAGGAAGCGGCTGGCGACGACGTGGTCGCCCTTCTTGAGCAGTGCCAGCATGGTCGAACAGACGGCGGCCATGCCGGTCGCGAAGGACACCGTGCCGACGGCGTCTTCCATGAGGCTGATCTTGGCCTCCAGCGCCTGCGTGGTCGGGTTGCCCTGGCGGCCGTACACGTGCCCGCTCTTGTCGCCCTGGAAGACGGCCGTGAGCTCTTCGGCGGTGTTGTAGCCGTAGGCGGTGGCGATGTGCAGCGGCTTGAGCACGGCGCCGTGCTCGACGCCGCCCAGGCGGTCCGCATGCAGGATGCGGGTGGTGATGTCCTTGGTCATAAGCCCTCTATTGTCGCCGGTGGGGGACGTGCCTGCTTCCGCCGGGTCATCGGGGGAAGTTGCCTAGGCGAGCGCCGCCAAGGCCTCCCGCGTGACCAAAAGCACCTGGTCCTCCCCCGCGCTGGTCTCCAGCCACGCCACTTCCAGCGCCGGAAACGCGGCCTCGAAGTGTTCGCGCTCGTTGCCGATCTCCAGCACCAGCACCGCGTTGTCCGTCATTCGCGCAGGCGCATCGCGGAGCATCGCCCGGATGAAGTCCATGCCGTCGGGGCCACCGGCCAAGGCCAGTTCGGGCTCCGCGCGGTATTCCTCGGGAAGCTGCGCCATGCTCTGCGCATTGACGTAGGGCGGATTGCACAAGATTAGGTCATAAAGCCCTGACAGCGAGGCAAAACCGTCGGATTCGACCAGCCGCACGCGATCCTGCACGCCGTGCTTTTCGACGTTGATGCGGGCGACTTCCAGCGCCTCCGGCGAGATGTCCGCGCCATCCACTTGGACGTCGGGATAGGTGAGCGCCGCCAGCACCGCCAGGCTGCCGTTGCCCGTGCAAAGGTCCAGCACGCGCTTTGTCTCGTCCGACAGCCACGCGTCGATCGTCCCATCGGCGAGCAACTCCGCGATGAAGCTGCGCGGGACGATCGCGCGCTCGTCGACGTAGAAGGGCACGCCTTGCAGCCAGGCTTCGCGCGTGAGGTAGGCGGCGGGCTTGCGCGTCGCGATACGCTCCTCGATGAGCTCCGCGACGCTGTCCTCCTGCTGCGGCGACACCGCCATGTCCGCGGCGCCTTCCAGGTCGTCGATCGGCAGGCCCAGCTGCCACAGCACCAGCCATGCGGCTTCATCGAACGCGTTGGTCGTGCCGTGGCCGAAGGCGACGCCCGCGGCCTCGAGCCGCGCCGTGCCCGTCTCCACCAGCTCGATCAGCGTCATGGCCGGGCCGCGATGGCCTCGAGGGTTTCCATCGTGCGGCGGTAGATGTTCTTCAGGGGTTCGATGTCCGCCACCACCACGTGTTCGTCGATCTTGTGGATGCTGGCGTTGAGCGGCCCGAATTCGATCACCTGGGGGCAGATGCGAGAGATGAAGCGCCCGTCGCTGGTGCCGCCCGTGGTGGACAGCTCGGTCTCCACGCCGGTTTCCGCGCGGATCGCGCCAGTCACCGCCTGCACGAGGTCGCCCGGCGTCGTGAGGAAGGGCAGGCCGCCGACGACCCAGTCGAGCTGGTAGTCCAGCCCGTGGCGGTCCAGCAGTTCGTGCGTGCGCTTCTGCAACCCTTCCGGTGTGCAGTCGCTGGAGTAGCGGAAGTTGAAGTCCACCACCACCGTGCCGGGGATCACGTTGCCCGCGCCCGTGCCCGCGTGGATGTTGCTCACCTGCCAGCTCGTGGGCTGGAAGAATTCGTTGCCCTTGTCCCACTGCACCGTCGCGAGTTCGGCGAGGGCGGGCAATGCGAGGTGGACCGGGTTCTTCGCGAGCTGCGGATAGGCGATGTGGCCCTGGACGCCCTTGACCGTGAGCTTGCCGCTCATGGTGCCGCGCCGGCCGTTCTTGATCATGTCGCCCAGGCGCTCGACCGAGGTCGGCTCGCCGACGATGCACCAATCGAGCTTCTCGCCGCGCGCCTTCAGGCGGTCGCAGACGACCACGGTTCCGTCCACGCTGGGCCCCTCTTCATCGCTCGTGATCAGCAGGGCGATGGACAGGGCGGGGTTCGGGTGGGCCGCCAGGAATTCTTCCGCCGCCACGGTGAAGGCGGCAATACCGGTCTTCATGTCCGACGCACCGCGGCCGTAGAGCTTGCCGTCGCGGTGCGAGGGCGTGAAAGGGTCGCTGGTCCACTGGTCCAGCGGGCCGGTGGGCACGACGTCGGTATGGCCGGCGAAGACCAGCGTGCGGCCCGCCCCGGGGGTCGCTTCGAGTCGGCCCGGCCGCTTGGCCCAGAGGTTGGTCACCCGGAAATTCTCCGGGCCGCTCGCGATGGTCTCGCAGGCGAAACCGAGCGGCTTCAGCCGTTGCGACAGGATGTCCTGGCACCCGCCGTCTTCCGGCGTGACCGAGCGGCGGGAGATGAGTTGTTCGGTGAGGTGGAGGGCGCGCGACATCGGGGACTGGATCTCAGTGCTTCACGTCCAGCGTGATTTCGGTGAAGGACGGTTCGTCCTGCAGGTCTTCCTCGGACGCGCCTTCCTCGACGACATCCTTGTCCTTGCCGGCGAAGTCGTTCTGCAGGCGCCACTGCAGGTTGGTCGGCGAGTCCGCGTAGGCGAGGCCCTCCTTCTTGTCCACGGTGCCGTCGACGATCAAACGGGCGATGTCCATCTCGAAGGTCTGCGAGCCCTCGGCCATGGCTTTCTCCATCGCTTCCTTCACGCCGGAGAAGTCGCCCTTCTCGATCAGCTCGGAGATCAGCTTGGTATTGATCATCACCTCCACCGCCGGCGCGCGGCCGCCGTGCACGGTGCGCAGCAGGCGCTGCGACACGATCGCCTTCAAGGCGGCGGCCAGGTCGCCCAGCATGGTGGGGCGCACTTCGACCGGGTAGAAGGACAGGATGCGGTTGAGCGCCTGGTAGCTGTTGTTCGCGTGCATCGTGGCCAGGCACAGGTGGCCCGACTGCGCATAGGCGATCGCGGCGGACATGGTTTCACGGTCGCGGATTTCGCCGATCAGGATCACGTCGGGCGCCTGGCGCAATGCGTTCTTCAGCGCCGTCTGCATCGATTGCGTGTCGCTGCCGACCTCGCGCTGGTTGACTACCGACTTCTTGTTCTTGAAAAGGAATTCGACGGGGTCCTCGATGGTGAGGATGTGGCCGCTGGCCTTCTCGTTGCGGAAATCCATCATCGACGCGAGCGTCGTGCTCTTGCCCGCGCCGGTGGAGCCGACCATCAGCAGCAGGCCGCGCTTTTCCATGATGAGGTCCCCCAGCACCATCGGCACCGAGAGCGAGGCGAGGGGCGGGATGTCCTGCGTGATGTAGCGGATCACCGCAGCGTAGGTGCCGCGCTGGCGCATCGCGGAAAAGCGGAAGTTGCCCACGCCTTCGATGGCCTGCGCCATGTTCAGCTCCCCGCTTTCCTCGAGTTCCTCGATGCGCGACGCGGGCAACACCTCGGCCAGCAGCGCCTTGGGCGCATCCGGCGGCAGCAGCTGGTTGTTGATCGGCAGGCACTGCCCGTTGATCTTGATCAGCGCGGGCGCATGGGCGGACAGGTAGACGTCCGAGGCCTTCTTCTCGCCCATCAGGCGCAGGATGCGTTCCATCGTGGACATGTGTATGCCTTCCTGTGGTTAGTCGCGCAGCAGGTCGTTGAGGCTCGTCTTGGAGCGGGTCTGCGCGTCGACCTTCTTCACGATCACCGCGCAGTAGAGGCTGTACTTGCCGTCGGCGCTGGGCAGGTTGCCCGACACGACGACCGACCCGGCCGGGACGCGGCCGTAGCTCACCTTGCCCGTCTCGCGGTCGTAGATCTTGGTGCTCTGGCCGATGTACACCCCCATCGACAACACGGAGTTTTCCTCGACGATCACGCCCTCGACGACTTCCGAGCGTGCGCCGATGAAGCAGTTGTCCTCGATGATGGTCGGGCCCGCCTGCAGCGGCTCCAGCACGCCGCCGATGCCCACGCCGCCCGACAGGTGCACGCCCTTGCCGATCTGCGCGCAGCTGCCCACCGTGGCCCAGGTGTCCACCATGGTGCCTTCGTCGACGTAGGCGCCGATGTTCACGTAGCTGGGCATGAGGATGGCGCCCTTGGCGATGAAGCTGCCGCGCCGCGCGACCGCCGGGGGCACGACGCGCACGCCGGTCGCGGCCATTTCGTCGGCCGACAGGTGCGCGAACTTGGTCTGCACCTTGTCGTAGAACCCGAGGTCCCCGGCCTTCACGACCTGGTTGTCCTTGAGGCGGAAGGACAGGAGCACAGCCTTCTTGATCCACTGGTGCACCGTCCACTGGCCCACGCCCTGGCGCGTGGCGACGCGCAGGTGGCCGTTGTTCAGCTCGGCGATGACGTGCTCGACGGCGTCGGCGACTTCCTTCGGGGCCGAGGCGGCGGAAATGCTGGCGCGGTTCTCCCACGCGGCGTCGATGATTTGCTGGAGCTGTTGGGTCATGGGGTCGCTTTTATTTCCTGCCTTGGACGAATTGCACGATGCGCTGCGCGGCTTCCACGCACTCCGCGGTGTCGGCCACCAGCGCCATGCGCACGCGGCCGGCGCCGGGATTGGCCCCGCCCGTCTCGCGGCCGAGGTAGCTGCCCGGCAGCACGGTGACATTGTATTGAGCCAGCAGGTCGCGGGCGAAGTCCTCGTCGCTCCCCGGCACGCCCGCCCAGAGGTAGAAGCCGGCATCGGGCAGCTGCACGTCCAGCACCTTGGCGAGCAGGGGGGTGACTTCGGCGAACTTCTTGCGGTACAAGGCCCGGTTCTGTACCACGTGCTCCTCGTCGCTCCACGCCGCGATGCTGGCCGCCTGCACCACGGGGCTCATGGCGCTGCCGTGGTAGGTGCGATACAGCAGGAATTTCCTGATCAGGGCCGAGTCGCCCATCACGAACCCGCTGCGCATGCCGGGGACGTTGCTGCGCTTGGAGAGGCTGGTGAAGGAGACCAGGTTGCGGAAGTCGCTTCGGCCGAGTTTCGCCGCCGCCTGCAGGCCGCCGAGCGGCGCCTCGTCGCGGAAGTAGATCTCGCTGTAGCACTCGTCGGACGCGATCACGAAGCCATGCCGGTCGGACAGCTCGAAGAGTTTCTGCCACTCCTCCAGCGGCATCACCGCGCCCGTGGGATTGCCGGGCGAGCACACGAAGAGCAGCTGGGTGCGCACCCAGACCTCCGCCGGAACGCTGTCCCAGTCGGCGGCGAAGTTGCGCTTCGGGTCGTTCGCGACGTAGTGCGGCTGCGCGCCGGCGAGAATCGCCGCGCCCTCGTAGATCTGGTAGAACGGGTTGGGGCAGACGACGTAGGGCCGCTTGCCCCCGTCGATCACCGTTTGGGCAAATGCGAACAGCGCCTCCCGCGAGCCGTTGACCGGCAGCATTTGCGTGTTGGCGTCCAGCGCGAGGCCGTAGCGCTTCATCATCCAGAGGCGGAAAGCGTCGCGAAGCTTCGGCTCGCCGGCCGTGTTGGGGTAGCTCGCGAGGCCGCCGAGGGAATCGACCAGGGCCTGCTTGATGAAGTCGGGGGTCGGGTGCTTGGGCTCGCCGATGCCAAGGCTGATCGGCCGGAACCGGGGGTTGGGCGTGACGCCCGCGACAAGTTGGCGCAGCCGCTCGAAGGGGTAGGGCTGCAGGCGGGACAACAAGGGGTTCATGGACCGATTATCGGTCCCCCCAATCCGAGCTTCTCCATCAACTCGCGCGCATTGTCCGGCGCGTGCAGTTTGTCGGTGTTGTCGAAATAGCAGTACACGTCGCGCGCCTGCCGCGGCGCGGGCGGCTCCGGCGTGATGAGCCGCGCGCCGGTCGGCTGGCCGCCTTCGCTCCACGCGCGGATGCACTCCGCCCAGCGGTCCAATTGCTCGCTCGTGTAGCGGCTCTGGTACAGCTGCGTGGCGCCGTGCAGGCGCATGTAGACGAAATCGGCGGTGACGTCCTCGTACAGCGGCCAGGGGCGGGGCGTGTCGGCAACGACCCACGCGATGCGGTGCTTGCGCAGCAGGGCGATGAATGCCGGGTCCACGAAGGAGGCGTGGCGCACCTCCACCGCGTGCCGCAACCGCCTGTTGGCATCGGGCACGAGGGAGGCGCGGCCTTGCAGGCGCTCGTCGTGGCCTTGGGCGATCTGCGCCGCGGCCCCGGTCGTGCGTGGCAAGGACTTGAAGAATGCGTCGAACACGTCATGGTCGAACTGCATGTTCGGCGGGAACTGCCACAGGAACGGGCCGAGCTTGGCGCCCAACTCGAAGAGGCCGGACGCGAGGAAGTTCGCCAGAGCGGCCTCGATGCCGCGCAACCGCAGCATGTGCGTGATGTAGCGGCTGCCCTTGACCGCGAAGACGAAGCCGGGCGGCGTCTGTCGGGCCCATTGGGCGTAACTGGAGGGGCGCTGCAGCGAGTAGAACGAGCCATTGAGCTCGATCGACGGGAACTGCCGCGAGGCGAACTCCAGCTCCCGCGACTGCGCCAGCCCCTTCGGATAGAAATTGCCGCGCCAGGGCGTGTATCGCCAGCCGGACACGCCGATTCGGATCTTCCCTGCCATGCCGCAGTATGGCTGGACGCCGCCCGGCCGTGGGGCATCCGCCGGTAACCGATGGCGCACTCGGCGGTATCGCGCGGCGATACGGGGCGCAAAGTCCGGCGAGCTGCGCGGCCCGATTCACACAATCCGCCGCACAAGCATGTGCTTGGGCCTCTGGATTCACATGAACTTCCAACGCTTCGCCAGGACCGCATCGTTCGCAGGTCTCGCGGCCGCCAGCGCGGTGCTCGCCGGCTGTTACGTCGTGCCTCTGCAAACCCCGCCGCCTGCGAGTGTTCAGCTCGCGCCGGCAGCGCCGCTGACTTTCTCGGCCCGCCTCTACCCTTCGAACGACATGGCCGCCGCCTATGGCACGGTCATGGCCGTGGTCACCAATGACCTGAACGGTCGAGGCCACTTCACGACCAACATCAACGGCGAGAGCTTCTCCGGTGAGGCGACCCGCGTTGCGGGTTCGCGGGAAGGTGTCGCGAACGGGCTCGGAAATCGCGGCGGGTTCCTCAACTGCCGCTATGCGATGAACTCGGCCACCATGGGAACGGGCACCTGCCAGCATTCCAACGGCGCGCAGTTCACCATGCACGTCGGCGGTTAAAGGCGCGCTGCCGCCACGGCCGGCTGGAACTTCAGGTGGCCGAGGTAGTGCAGCGCCTGGTGCGTGCGCACGGAGGGCACGTCGCCCTCCCGCATGTGCATGAGGTCGCCGGGGCTGATCATGCGCGGATCGGCGTCCGTGAGCGGCAGCCCCGCGCGGCGATAGGCCTCCAGCACGAACTGGGAGCAGAAGAAGCGATCGTTGCTGCCGAGGCCCAGTTGCACGGCGGCCACGCCCTGCACGCAGAAATCACGCAACGGGGAGGGCAGCAGCGGCAGTTCGCACAGCCGCCGCTCGATGGAGAACGGCGCCTGCAGCATGACGCCCATCACGTTGTAGCGCGAGCCGGTCTGTTCGCGCGCGAACGCCTGCATCCGGCTTGCATGCTCCGGCGAGACGCCCGGATGGCGGAAGGCCACGACGGTCGATTCCTCGGCCAGCAATTCCTCGACGGTGCGCTGCCGGATACCTTCGCCGACGGCTTCCGCCACCTTCTGGCCGCCGATGTAGATCGAAGCGTGGCTGACCGGCGACAGGGTCAGCAGCCGGATGCCGGCGGAGGTGATGCCGTCCGCCGAAGACAGCAGGATGTCGCCGGGCTGCAGGCTGGCCGCGTCGACGAGGACGCCGCCATTGCGCGGGTTGAGCGCCGGGTTCTGGAGCACGATCTGCGCGCGACCCGTGGCGGGATGGTCCCGCACGTCGGTGGCGCATCCGGCCAGGGCGGCCAGCAGCGCGGCACACACGATCAGGCGTAACGACATGATTCCCCTTCCCGAAAGCCCGCCATTCTAGGCAGGCCGGGGGCGCGGCCGGCCCGGCGGGGCACGGTATCATCCCAGCCACTCGCCGTTCCCCCCCGGGGAAGGGCCACAACAGTCAGCTTCTTCGGGCAGGGCCGTGCGTCTCAATTCCATCAAGTTATCCGGGTTCAAGTCTTTCGCGGAACCCACCAACTTCATGTTGCCCGGCCAACTGGTCGGGGTCGTCGGGCCCAACGGCTGCGGCAAGTCCAACATCATGGACGCCGTGCGCTGGGTGCTCGGCGAATCGCGCGCGAGCGAACTGCGCGGCGAGTCCATGCAGGACGTGATCTTCAACGGCACGAACAACCGCAAGCCGGCTTCGCGCTCGTCGGTGGAACTCGTCTTCGACAACGCGGACCACCGCGCGGGCGGCCAGTGGGCGCAGTTCGCGGAGATCGCCGTCAAGCGCGTGCTGACGCGCGACGGCACGTCCAGCTACTACATCAACAACCAGCCGGTGCGCCGCCGCGACGTGCAGGACGTGTTCCTCGGCACCGGCCTCGGCCCGCGCGCCTACGCCATCATCGGGCAGGGCACGATCAGCCGCATCATCGAATCCAAGCCCGAGGAACTGCGCCTGTTCCTGGAGGAAGCCGCGGGCGTCTCCAAGTACAAGGAGCGCCGCCGGGAGACGGAAAACCGCCTGTCGGACACGCGCGAGAACCTCACGCGTGTCGAGGACATCCTGCGCGAGCTCAACAGCAACCTCGACAAGCTGGAAAAGCAGGCCGAGGTCGCGCAGCAGTACAACGCGCTGCAGGGCGAAGTCACGCTCAAGCAGCACCAGCAGTGGTTCCTGAAACGCGCCGAGAGCGAAGCCGACCAGGCGAAGGTGAAGGCCGACGCCGAGAAATCGGTGAACGACCTCGAATCGCGCGTGGCCGACTTGCGCCACATCGAAAGCGAACTGGAAACGATCCGCCAGGCGCACTACGCCGCCGGCGACCATGTGAACCAGGCGCAGGGGGAGCTCTACGAAGCCAGCGCCGAAGTCGGCCGGCTGGAAGCGGAGATCCGCTTCGTCGTCGAGGGGCGTTCGCGCGTGGAACAGCGCCTCGTCCAGCTGAAGGAGCAGGCGGCGCAGTGGGCGGCCCGGAAGGACGACGCGCTCGCCGAGATCGAATCGCTCGGGGCGCAAGCCATCGACGCCGAGGAGAAGGCGGCGTTACTGGCCGCGCAGGTCGAGGAGCAGGACCAGCAGATGCCGGACCTGGAGGAAGCACTGCGGCAAGCCCAGGCGAAGGCCGCCGAGCAGCGCGGCAGCGTCGCGCAGGTGCAGCAGCAGATCCAGGTGCTGGCCGCCGACCAGCGCAACATCGAGGAGCAATCGCGCCAACTGAACCAGCGGCGCGAAAAGCTGGTGACGGACCGCAACGCGCTGGCGGCGCCCGACGAAGTGCGCCTGACCAACCTCCAGGCGCAGCTGGCCGCCGCGCAGGAAGCCGCCGAAACAGCGGACGCCCGCCTGCACGAATTGCAGGAACAGGTCCCGCAGCTGGACGAGGACCGCCGCGAAAAGCAGCAGTCCGTCAACAGCGAGAGCCACAAGCAGTCCGACCTGTCGGCCCGCATGGGAGCGCTCAAGGCGCTGCAGGAGAAAGTCCGCACCGACGGCAAGCTCAAGCCCTGGCTGGAAAAGCACGGGCTCGCCGGGCTGCAGGGCCTGTGGAGCCGCATCCACATCGAACAGGGCTGGGAGAACGCCCTGGAAGGCGCGTTGCGGGAGCGCATGAATTCCCTCGAGGTCTCCCGGCTGGACATGGTGCGCGCCTTCGGCGCCGATGCGCCGCCCGCCAAGCTCGCTTTCTACAGCCCGCCGCAGGCCGCCGTGCCCGAGGGCACATCGGCGTTGCCGCGCCTGTCCGATCTGCTGCGCCTGAACGACGCGGGCCAGAAGGCCCTGCTGGCCGACTGGCTGCACGGGTGCTACACCGCCTCCAGCTTCGAGGAGGCGCTGGCCGCCCGCGACAAGCTGCAGCCCGGCGAAGCGATCTACGTGAAAAGCGGCCATGCCGTCACCGCGCACAGCGCGAGCTTCTACGCGCAGGATTCCGAACAGGCCGGCCTGCTCGCCCGCCAGCAGGAGATCGAGAACCTCGAGAAGCAGTTGCGCGCGCAGTCGCTGATCGCCGAGGAAGCCCGCTCCGCGCTCGTGCGCGCCGAGGCGGCTTATACCGAGGCATCGCAGCGCCTCGTCAGCGTGCGGCGCGAAGCCGCGGAAACGCAAACCCGCGCGCACGAACTGCAGGTTGAGACCCTGCGCCTCACCCAGCTTGCCGAGCAGACCCGCGCGCGCAGTGAACAGATCGCGGGAGATCTCGCCGAGGTCGATGCGCTGCTGGAGGAATTGCAGGAGCGCCGCGTCACCGCCGAAGCGCGCTTCGAAGAGCTGGACATGCAGCTGGCCGACAGCCAGGAGCGCCATGCGCAACTGGACGAACGCGTGATCGAGGCCGAGCGCAAGGTGGCGGAGTGCCGCGAACAGCATCGCAGCCTGGAGCGCCAGGCGCAGGAGGCGCAGTTTTCCCAGCGCTCGGTCGAGGCGCGCAAGCTGGAATTGCAGCGCGCCATCGAAACTGCCGCGCAGCAGGCGCAATCGCTCGCGGCCGAGGAAGAGCGCGCGAAGGAAGAACTCTCGCGCCTGACCGACGCGGCGGCGCAGGCGGGCCTGCAGACCGCCCTGTCGCTCAAGCTGGAGCGCGAGCAGTTGCTGGGCGCCAAGCGCAGCGAATACGACGACCTCACCGCCAAGCTGCGCGCGAGCGACGAACGCCGCCTGCAGCTCGAGCGCGAACTCGACCCGCTGCGCCAGCGCATCACCGAGTTCCAGCTCAAGGAGCAGGCCGCGCGCCTGGGCTTCGAGCAGTACACGCAGCTGCTGACCGACGCGCAAGCCGACCTGGAAGCCATCGCGAAGTCCGTGGAAGAAGGCAAGGTGCGCCTGGGCGGCATGCAGGGCGACATCGACCGGCTCCATCGGGAGATCGCGGCGCTGGGCGCGGTGAACCTCGCCGCGCTCGACGAGCTCACGACGGCCCGCGAGCGCAAGCAGTTCCTGGACGCGCAGTCGGCCGACCTCAATGAAGCCATGGTGACGCTGGAAGACGCCATCAAGAAGATCGACGGCGAAACGCGCGAGCTGCTCGCCGGCACCTTCAACACCGTCAACGAGCACTTCGGCAAGATGTTCCCCGAGCTCTTCGGCGGCGGCAATGCGCGCCTGGTGATGACGGGCGACGAGATCCTCGATTCCGGCGTGCAGGTGATGGCGCAGCCGCCCGGCAAGAAGAACCAGACGATCCACTTGCTCTCCGGCGGCGAAAAGGCGCTCACGGCGATCGCGCTCGTGTTCGCGATCTTCCAGCTCAACCCCGCGCCGTTCTGCCTGCTGGACGAGGTGGACGCGCCGCTGGACGACGCCAACACGGAACGCTACGCCAAGCTCGTGTCCGCGATGAGCAAGGAAACGCAGTTCCTCTTCATCAGCCACAACAAGATCGCGATGGAGATGGCCGAGCAGCTCATCGGCGTGACCATGCAGGAGCAGGGCGTCTCGCGCATCGTGGCGGTAGACATGGAGTCGGCCGTCTCCATGGCCGAAGCGGCATGAGCCGCCGGGCCGTCCCCGAGGCGCATTCCGCAGCGCGTGGCGCGGAGGTTTGCCGATGAGTGGATTCACCCTGGGCCTGGCCCTCATCGGCGGGCTGATCCTGGTGGTGCTGGTCGCGTGGAACGCCTGGACCACGCGGCGCAACACGCCGCGCCAGCCAGAAGCGATGCGCATGGACCCGACGGACAGCACGGTGTCCGTCCAGCCCGTCACCGACTTCGACCCGCTCGCCGCACCCCCCAACCTCACGGAGAAGCGGCCGGGACTGGACGCGCTGATCGACGTGCTCGCGGCCATCAGCGTGGAGGCGCCCGTGTCGGGCGAGGCCGCGCTGGCCGCCATGCCGCCCACCCGGCGCGCCGGCAGCAAACCGTTTGCCGTGGAAGGCCAGAACGAGGCCACGCTGAATTGGGAGACGCCGATGGCGGGCCAGCGCTATACGGCCTTCCAGGCGGGCGTGCAGCTGGCCAACCGCACGGGCGCCCTGAACGAGATCGAGTATTCGGAGTTCGTGTCGAAGGCGCAGGCTTTCGCGGACGCGATCAACGGCTCGCCGGATTTTCCGGAGATGCTGGACGAAGTCGCGCGCGCACGGGAGCTCGACCAGTTCGCCAGCGCCCACGACGCCCAGCTGAGCTTCACCCTGCGCGCGAAGAACACCGCGTGGAGCCCCGGCTACCTGCAGCAGAACGCCGCGCGGCTGGGCTTCGTGCCCGGCGCCATCCCGGGCCGCATGGTGCTGCCTGCCGCCACGCCCGGCGCCCCGGCCGTGCTGGGCTTGGCCTACGACACCCAGGCCGCCATGGCCGACGACCCGGCGCAGTCGGCGCTGCGCGAAGTCACGCTCAGCCTGGACGTTCCGCAGGTCGACCGCGCCGAGCAGCCCTTCGTGCGCATGCGCGACACCGCCATCACGCTCGCCGCGTCCATGGAAGGCAGCATCACCGACGACAACGGGCAGGTGATCCGCGCGGAGGCGCTGGACGTCATCGGCGCCGACCTCGAGCAGCTCTACGACACGCTGGAAGCGCGCGACATCGCAGCGGGCTCACCGCTCGCCCGCCGGCTCTTCTCGTGACACGGCGGCGCTCGCGCCGCGTTAACCTCACGTCATGCCAGCCTCCCCATCGATCCAGGAACGTGCCGCCGCCTTGCGCGCGCTGCTGCACCATCATGCGCATCGCTATTACGTCCTGGACGATCCGGAGCTCCCGGACGCCGAGTACGACAAGCTGTTTCGCGAATTGCAGTCGCTGGAAGAAGCGTATCCCGAACTCCTGACGCCCGATTCGCCGACGCAGCGCGTGGGCGGCAAGCTCCTGGAAGGCTTCGCGAAGGTCCGGCATCGCGTGCCGATGCTGTCCATCCGCACGGAAACCGACATCGAGGCCACCGGCGCGCGGAACTTCGACGCCCGCGTGCGGCGCGAACTGGCGCTGTCCGAGGCCGATCCGCCCGTCGAATATGTGGCGGAACTGAAATTCGACGGTCTCGCGATCAACCTGCGCTACGAAGACGGCGTGCTCGTGCAGGCAGCGACACGCGGCGACGGTGAGGTGGGAGAGGACGTCACGCAGAACATCCGCACCGTGGGTCAGGTGCCGCTGCGGCTGCCCCCCGATGTGCCGCCGGTGCTGGAAGTGCGCGGCGAGGTGTACATGCGCCGCGACGATTTCGAGAAACTCAACGAGCTGCAGCGCGAGAAAATCGCGCAGGGCGCCAAGGGCGAGAAGACCTTCGTGAACCCGCGCAACGCGGCGGCCGGTGCGGTTCGCCAGCTGGACCCGGCAATCGCGCGGCAGCGCCCCCTGAGCTTCTTCGCGTACGGCTGGGGCGAGATCACTCCCGCCAGCGAAGGCGGCCCGGCCTTCACGACGCACTTCGAGACACTGCTCACGCTGCGCTCCTGGGGCTTCCCGGTATCGCCGCGCACGCAGGTCGCGACCGGCGCGGAAGAACTCGTCGCCTATCACCAGTCGGTGGGCGCCGAACGCGACAGCCTCCCGTTCGACATCGATGGCGTGGTCTACAAGGTCAACAGCCTGGCCCTGCAGCAGCGCCTGGGCTTCGTCACGCGCGAGCCGCGCTGGGCGGTGGCGCACAAGTACCCGGCGCAGGAGCAGCAGACGACAGTCGAGGACATCTACGTGCAGGTCGGGCGCACGGGCAAGCTCACGCCGGTGGCGCGCCTCGCGCCCGTGTTCGTGGGCGGCGTGACAGTGACGAACGCCACGCTGCACAACGAGGACGAGGCGCGCCGCAAGGATGTGCGCATCGGCGACACGGTGATCGTGCGTCGCGCCGGCGACGTCATCCCCGAAGTGGTGAGCGTTGTCCTTGAATTCAATCCCAACGCAAATCCTAAAGGCGCAACGTTGCGAGGCGAACCATTTTCGATGCCGCCCCTCTGTCCCGTTTGTAGAAGCACAGTAGTACGAGAGGCCGGCGAGGCAGACCACCGCTGCAGTGGGGGCCTAGTGTGCGCTGCTCAAAGAAATCAGGCTCTCATACATTTTGCCAGCCGCAGAGCAATGGATATTGAAGGATTTGGAGAAGAGCTTATCGAGCGTTTCGCAGAGTTGGGGTTGTTGAGGACTGTCGCGGACTTCTACGAAAACCTGTCCGAAACAAAGCTCACAGGTCTTGTGCTCCGGGAGGAGGCTCATGCGTATAAAGATGGAGTCGAACGCAAGAAGGTGGTTCGCATCCAAAAGGATCTGGCTGCAAAACTCATGCGTTCGGTAGAGAATTCTAGGACTCAGCCCCTCGCACGCCTGATTTTTGGATTGGGAATTCGTCACGTTGGAGAAACCACTGCGAAGGACCTAGCCAGATTTTTTGGCTCGTTGGACGAATTGCTTGGCGCTTCCATTGATACGCTGCTGCTAGTGGAGAATTTGGGTGAGAAGACGGCGGGGGCTATCCGCAAATTCCTATCTGAGCGGCACAACCAAATTGTGATTGGGAAGCTGGGCCGCGATCTAGAGCCGACGCTCCCCTCTGAATCGGAACGAGTTAGATCGCTAGACTTTTTTCGACTGCTGGCAGCGTTGCAGATAAAGGGGCTGGGCGTCTCCACTCTCAAAAGGATCGCCGCGAAGTATGGAAGTCCGAGTGGACTTGTCGAAGCGGTCGGGCAGGCGGCGCTTCAGCCCGGCAATCCTGAGGCCCAACTTGCAGCAGAACTCACACAGGAGCGTTGGGTCGCGGTGTTGGCGCAGGTGAACAGGTTAGGTATCCATTGGTCGGCTGCCGATGAGCCCAATGCGACTGCGCATGACTCCTCGCGACCCTTGGCAGGAAAGACCGTGGTGATCACGGGATCTTTGGAGGAAATCTCGCGCGAGCACGCAAAGGAGTTGGCGGAACTCGCAGGCGCCAAGGCTACAGGCTCCGTATCCAAGAAGACGAGCCTTGTCATCGCGGGGCCGGGCGCGGGCAGTAAATTAGCAGACGCGCAAAAACTTGGCATCCAGGTCATCACTGAAGTAGAGTTTTTGAATCTGCTGCGCGCCTCGGGAGTGCTAGATGGATAGGGCTATATCCGTCAAGATTGCTACTGACAGCCGTTTGCTTCGCAGAAGCTGCGAGTCACTACTGGGCATTGCTGCAGGTCTGATCGCGGATGGCGAATTGAATGCCAAAGAGATTCAATTTCTGTCAACTTGGCTTTCGGAGCATCCTGAGTTGGCGACAACATGGCCAGGTCAAGTAGTGCATATGCGAGTTCGGGAAGTGCTATCCGATGGGGTGATTGAGGCGAGCGAGATCGCGTATCTCAAGCAGACTTTGGCAGATTTGGTTGGTGGCGCCTTTTCGGAGGACGGCGCGATACCGGCTGAGGCCACTTCGCTACCTATCGAGAGCAATGCCTCGGTTGTCATTCCGAATGCCGCGTTCTGCTTCACGGGCAGCTTTCTGTTTGGCACTCGAAGTGCCTGTGAAAAGGCCGTGCAAGCGAGAGGCGGTTTCGTAACCGGCATCAACAAAAGGCTGAATTACCTGGTAATCGGAGAACTGTCTAGCCGCGAGTGGAAGTATTCTTCATTTGGGACGAAAATTAATGCTGCAATGCAGCTGAAGGAAGGTGGGGCACCGCTAGTGGTCGTAGCTGAAGACCAATGGATAAAGGCCCTCTAGCGTCTTCCTACATGTGTCCTCATTTCTGTACAATGATTCCATGGACGCAGTCACCTACACCCACGCGCGCAACAACCTGGCCGCAACGATGGACAAGACCATCGAGGACCACGAACCGGTCATCATCACCCGCCAGAACGGCAAGGCGGTCGTGATGATGTCGCTCGAGGATTTCCAGTCCTGGGAAGAAACTGCTTATTTGCTGGCCAGTCCGGCCAACGCGCGGCAACTCAATCGATCGATGGATGAAGCGCGCACAGGCAAGGTTCGCAAGGTGTCCGCGAAGGAATGGGACGCCTTGCGGCGTGGTTGATGCCAGCGCTGCAGATCGCATTCAGCAAGACCGGCTGGAAGCAATTCCAGGAACTCATGGCCCTCGACCGCAAACTGTTCACGCGTGCCATGGACCTGATCGACGTCGCGGCGCGGGATCCCTTCGGCGGGATCGGCAAGCCGGAGCCGTTGAAGCACCAGCTCGCGGGATGCTGGTCGCGGCGCATCAACGAGCGGCATCGGCTTGTCTACCGCGTGGACGGCAATGACCTGGTCGTGTTGGCCTGCCTCTATCACTACGGAGATGATCATTGACGGTCCATGAAATCCTCAAGATGGGCGACCCCCGCCTGTTGCGCGTCGCGCAGCCGGTGCGCGAGTTCGACACCGACGCCATCCACCTGCTGGTCGCGGACATGTTCGACACCATGCAGGCCGTCAACGGTGCGGGTCTCGCGGCGCCGCAGATCGGCGTCGACCTGCAGCTGGTGATCTTCGGCACGGACGCCCCCAATCCCCGGTATCCCGACGCGCCACCCGTACCGCGCACCGTGCTGCTCAACCCTGCGATCACGCCGGTGGGCCACGAGCAAGAGGACGGATGGGAGGGTTGCCTCTCGGTGCCGGGCCTGCGCGGCGTCGTGCCGCGATGGTCGCGCATCCGCTACACCGGCTTCGATCCCTACGGCGACCCGATCGACCGCACGGTCGACGGATTCCACGCGCGCGTGGTGCAGCACGAGTGCGACCACCTGATCGGCACGCTGTACCCGATGCGCATCCGCGATTTCACGAAGTTCGGCTATACGGACGTGCTGTTCCCCGGCCTCGATGCGAACGAGGATGACTGAGCAGCAGCGCAGGGCGTAGACTCCCCCCCACAGGGCCCGCCGTGGCCCGCTCCCCATCGCGTGGCGCACGCAGGAAGTTTTTCCTCATGCCGTCCGCTACGCTGCCCGCGCCTTCCGCGCCGGGCTACCAGGTCAAATTCGAAACCATCGCAGGCACCGGCGATGACCTGAAGCTTCGCTCCCTGCTGGACCGCCAGCAATTCCACGACCCGCTGGGCGAAGCGGAACGTGCCGGCGTTCCCCCGGCGCAATGGCCCCTGTTCGGGATGCTGTGGCCCTCGGGCCGTGTGCTCGCGCATGCCATGCAGACCTTCGAGCTCGACGGCCTGCGCGTCCTGGAAGTCGGTTGCGGGCTGGGCCTCGCAAGCCTGGTCGTGCACCGGCGCGGCGGCGACGTGACCGCGAGCGACTGCCATCCCCTGGCTGCCGCGTTCCTCGCCGAGAACCTGCGCCTGAACGGCCTCGCTCCCATGAAGTACCTGCGGGGCGACTGGACGGGACAGAACCCGGGCCTGGGCCGCTTCGACCTGATCATCGGCAGCGATGTCCTGTACGACCGTGAGCATCCGGTGTCGCTTTCCCACTTCATCGACCGGCATTCCGCGATGTCCGTCGAAGTGGTGATCGCGGACCCGGGCCGGGGCAACCAGTCGCGTTTCGGGCGGAGCATGGCAACGCTCGGCTATTCGCACTCGGAGCAGCCGATACGCTCCCTGCCCGGGGGCGGCGCCTACAAGGGCAAGCTGCACAGCTGGCGCCGCAGCGCCTTCAGCTAGGACCTCAGGCGCCCAGTGCTTCGAGCAGCTCGGTCTCGATCTCGATCTGCCGGCGGTTCTGCTGCAGCTCGGGCCCGTCGATGAGGAAGGTGTCTTCCACGCGTTCACCCAGCGTCGACACCTTGGCGAGCAGGAGATTGATCTTGTGCCGGGCCAGCACGCGCGCCACGGAATACAACAGCCCTGCGTGGTCACTCGCGGAAATCGACAGCAACCAGCGCTGCGCTTTCTCGTCGGGTGCGAGGTGCACGCGCGGCGCGATGGGGAAGCTTTTCACGCGGCGGGACACCCGTCCGCGGCTCGGGTTGGGCAGGGGCCCGGCGTCCTCGATCGTCTGTTCGAGCTCCGTCTCCACCATGCTGATCAATTCGCGGTTGTGTTCCGGCAGGAGCGAACTCACCACCTGGAAAGTGTCGAGCGCATACCCGTTCTTCGCGGTATGCACCTTCGCATCCAGGATGCTGAAGCCCGCCTGGTCGAAGTAGCCGCAGATGCGCGCGAAGAGGTCCGGCTGGTCCGGCGTGTAGACCAGCACCTGCAGGCCCTCGCCCACCGGGGACACGCGCGCGCGCACCACGGCCTTGCCGGTGACGGCCGCGGCCGTGCCTGCCATCTTCATGATGTGGCGCGACAGCTGGCGCGTGTGCCAGGCGATCTCGCCGGCGTCGTGCCGCATGAAGTAGCCGACGTCCAGCGTGTCCCACAGGCGCTTGTGCGCCTCGAAGGGCTGCGCGTGCAGCGCGAGCTGCACCAGCGCCTCGCGCTTGCGTGCCTCGATCTCCGCGTCGCGGTCGGGCGCGCGCCCGCCCAGCATGCGCAGGGTGTAGCGGTACAGGTCTTCCAGCAGCTTGCCCTTCCAGGCGTTCCACACCTTGGGGCTGGTGCCGCGGATGTCGGCCACCGTGAGCAGGTAGAGCGCGGTGAGGTAGCGCTCGTTGCCCACGCGCTTCGCGAAGGCGCCCACGATGTCGGCGTTGGAGAGGTCCTCCTTCTGCGCGATGCGGCTCATGGTGAGGTGTTCCTTCACCAGGAACTCGACCAGCCTGCAATCCTCGGCCTCGATCGAATGCTGCCGGCAGAACTGCCGCACCTCCTTCGCGCCGAGCTCCGAGTGGTCGCCGCCGCGCCCCTTGGCGATGTCGTGGAACAGGGCCGCGATGTAGAGGATGTAGGGCTTGTCCCAGCCGGCCGCGAGCTGCGAGCAGAACGGGTATTCGTGCGCGTGCTCCGCGATGAAGAAGCGGCGCACGTTGCGCAGCACCATGAGGATGTGCTGGTCCACCGTGTAGACGTGGAACAGGTCGTGCTGCATCTGCCCCACGATCTTGCGGAACACCCACAGGTAGCGCCCGAGCACGGACGTCTGGTTCATCAGGCGCAGCGCGTGCGTGATCCCTTCGGGCTGCATCAGCATCGCGCGGAACGTGGCGTGGTTGGCCGGGTCGCTGCGGAACTTCCCGTCCATCACGTTGCGCGCGTTGTAGAGCGCCCGCAGAGTGCGCGCGGACAGGCCCTTGACGCCCACCGTGGTCTGGTAGACGAGGAAGGTTTCCAGGATCGCGTGCGGGTTCTTCTCGTACAGGTCGTCGCTCGCGACCTCGATCATCCCGGCCTTGTTGAGGAAGCGCTCGTTGATCGGCTGCGGCTCGTGCGCGCTCGGGTTCAGGCGCTCCTCGATGTTCAGCAGCAGGATCTGGTTGAGCTGCGTGACTGCCTTCGCCGCCCAGTAGAAGCGCTTCATCAACGCTTCGCTCGAGCGGGAGATGACGCGGCCGGCCTCATTGACTTCGTTTCTGTACCCGAAGGATTCCGCCACGGCCGTTTGCAGGTCGAACACCAGGCGGTCCTCGCGGCGGTTGGCGATGACGTGCAGACGCGCGCGAATGAGGTTCAGCAGCGCCTCGTTGCGCTTGATCTGCTGCACCTCGAATGGGGTGGCCAAGCCCGTGCGCGCGAGGTCATCCCAGCTCGTGCCCAGGCCCGCCGCGCGCGCCACCCAGAGGATCACCTGCAGGTCGCGCAGGCCGCCGGGCGATTCCTTGCAGTTGGGCTCCAGCGAGTAGGGCGTGTTCTCGAATTTGGTGTGGCGCTGGCGCATCTCCAGCGTCTTGGCCACGAAGAAGGCCTTGGGATCGAGCCCGGCCTTGAAGCGTTCCTGGAAGCCGGCGAAGAGCCTGGCGTCGCCCACGATCAGGCGCGACTCGAGCAGCGAGGTCTGGACGGTCACGTCGTTTTCGGCCTGGGCGAGGCAGTCGGACAGCGTCCGCACGCTGGAGCCGATCTCGACACCGGTGTCCCAGCAGCTGCCGATGAAGGCCTCGACCTTGCGCTTGAGGTCCGCGTCCGTGTCGAGCTGGGTGCCGTCGGGCATCAGAACGAGCACGTCGACATCCGAATGCGGGAAGAGTTCGCAGCGGCCGTAGCCGCCGACCGCGATCAGCGCGAAGCCGGGCGGCAGGCCGGCCTGAGCCCAAAGCTCCTTGAGCGTGGCGTCGGCTTCCCGCGCGAGCTTTTGCAGGAGGGCGCGGATGCCCCGGGTGGAGGCGCCTTGCGTGGCGAGCGTGGAGAGCAGGGCGGCCTGCCGCGCGCGATAGCCATCGCGCCGCTCGGTCAGCGCGCCCAGAGCGCTCATGCGTTGACGAAAGGCGGGGGCGGCGGGCTGCCCGCGGACAGCGTCAGGACTTCATAGCCCGATTCGGTGACCAGGATCGTGTGCTCCCACTGGGCGGACAGCGAGTGGTCCTTCGTCACGATGGTCCAGCCGTCGTTGCCGAATTCCTTCACGTCCTTGCGGCCCGCGTTGATCATCGGCTCGATGGTGAAAGTCATGCCGGGCTTGAGCTCTTCCAGCGTGCCCGGCTTGCCGTAGTGGAGCACCTGCGGCTCTTCATGGAAGTTGCGGCCGATGCCGTGCCCGCAGAATTCGCGCACCACCGAGAAGCCGTTGCTTTCGGCGAATTTCTGGATGGCGAAGCCGATGTCGCCCAGGTGGACGCCCGGCTTCACGTGCATGATCCCGTGCCACATGGCGTCGTAGGTGAGGTTGACGAGGCGCTTCGCGGCGATGGACACCTCGCCGACCATGAACATCCGGCTCGTATCGCCGAACCAGCCGTCCTTGATGACCGTGACGTCCACGTTGACGATGTCGCCCTTCTTGAGCGGCTTTTCGTTGGGGATGCCGTGGCACACCACGTGGTTGACCGAGGTGCACAGCGACGCGGGGTAGGGCGGGTAGCCCGGGGGCTGGTAGCCCAGGGTCGCGGAGGTCGTGCCCTGCTTCTTCATGCATTCGGCAGCCAGGCGGTCGATTTCCTTGGTCGTGATGCCGGGCTTGATGTGCGGCGTGAGGTAGTCCAGCACTTCGGAGGCGAGGCGGCCCGCCGTTTTCATGCCCTGTACGCCGTCGGTGTCCTTGTAGGTGATGCTCATGTCCCAATTATCCCCGAGCCGCCCGCTTCCCGCACGTCGGGGCGGGGATTCCACCTTGCGCCGCCCGGCCGCCTGCGCGGCAAAATACCAGCGCCCATGCGCCTCCGGAGCCCAGCCATGAACCGAGACCGAACCCGCACGCGACGATGCGCCTCCTGGGCGCGGGCGGTGCTCGGCCTGTGCGCAGCCGCGTTGGCCCTGTCGGCGTGCGGCGACACCATGAGCCCGCTGCACGAGGCCGTGCTGGGCGGCGACACGGCGACGGTGCGCAACTGGGCTGCGCAGCGCAAGAACCTCAACGGCACCTTCGACGAGAAGACGCGCGGACTGGAGGGGAACTACGCGCGGCGCCTGCGCATCACGGCATTGATGCTCGCGGCGCGCTCGGGCCAGCTGGACATGGTGAAGCTGCTCGTCGACGGTGGCGCCGACCTCTATGCCGAATCCAACACCCAGGTGCCGGGCGAGCCGCACACCGCTTTCGACGATGCCGTGGAATCGGGCCGCCTCGAGGTGGTGCGCTTTCTCTGGGAGCGCTCCGATCGCAGGCGCTTCGGCGCCCGGCTGGACAGGCAGATCGCGGCGGCTTGCCGCGCGATGTGCAACCCGGCCTCGGGCACGGACGCCGACACGAATCTCGCGCTCTTCCTCGTGAGCATCGCGAACGAAACCCAGCGGGACTGGGGCATCGGCGAGGCGGTCTGCTACGTCGACCCGGAGTCGCCCACCGCGCGTTTCGTCGCCGCCTACGTGAAGCCCTTTCCCAAGGGCACGCTGGCCTGCGTGGCCTACACCACGACGGCGCGGGCCGTGCGCACGCAGGCCCAGCGGCAGGCGATGGTGCAGTGGCAGATCGCGCAGGGCGCGGACATCAACCACCTGGGGAGCTATTCGACGCCGCTGATGGGTGCCTCCAGCGCGCCCGACGTCGAGATGGTGAAGTTCCTCCTCGCGCAGGGCGCCGACCCGAACCGGCTGGGCCCCGACGGCACGACGGCGATCGGCCGCGCCGCCGGTTCCTGCGTGATGGGCGGTCCCACGCCGGAGGTCGAGCGCTTGATGCAGCCGCAGCTCGAGGTGATCGAAACCCTGCTGCGGGCGGGGGCCGATACCCGCCTGTACACACGCGAACTGGTGCAAGCCAGGCTGCCCCTGCTCGGGCAGTGCTGCGCGCGCCAGCCGCAGCCGGATGCCCAGCAGCGGATCTGCCGCGTGTTCGGGCTCAAGTAAAATCCGGGTCTACCCCGTGCGCGCCCCAGTCAGCGGCGCGCCGACCACCGGATCCCCGACGCGAACAGGCTTTCACAGTGTCCCTGCACATCACCGAGTTCGAGGGCGGTAAGGCCCTCAGCGATTTCAGAGTCCGGCAACTTCTCCCACGCCTGCAGGCGATCCACGACAAGGTCAGCGGCGTTTCGGCCCGTTTCATTCACCTGGTGGCCACCGACCATGCGCTTTCTGCCGACGAGCGTGACCGGCTTGCGGCCCTGCTGAGCTACGGGGAGCCCGCCGATTCGCCCGAAAACGGTGCGCTGATCGTCGTGTCACCGCGTTTCGGCACCGTATCGCCCTGGGCCTCCAAGGCCACCGACATCGCGCACAACTGCGGCATCGCCCTCAGGCGCGTGGAGCGGATCACCGAATTCCGCGTCGCGTCGAAGCCGGGCTTGCTGGGCGGCGCGAAATCCCCGGAGCCCGCGCAATTGCGGGCCATCGCCGCGTTGCTGCACGACCGCATGACCGAAAGCGCGATGTTCGCCCGGTCCGAGGCGCATGGACTCTTCACCGAACTCGAAGCCGCGCCGATGGAGCACGTCGACGTGCTGGGGGGCGGCCGCGCAGCGCTCGAACGCGCGAACACGCAGTTCGGGCTCGCGCTCGCCGACGACGAGATCGACTACCTGGTGCAGGCGTTCCAGGGCCTGGGCCGCAACCCGAGCGACGTCGAACTCATGATGTTCGCGCAGGCCAACAGCGAGCACTGCCGCCACAAGATCTTCAACGCCGCGTTCACGATCGACGGCGTGCCGCAGGAACGCAGCATGTTCGGGATGATCCGGCACACGCACCAGACCAGCCCGCAGCACACCGTCATCGCCTATTCGGACAATGCCTCC
Source organism: Caenimonas aquaedulcis (assembly GCF_015831345.1). Classification (NCBI taxonomy): domain Bacteria; kingdom Pseudomonadati; phylum Pseudomonadota; class Betaproteobacteria; order Burkholderiales; family Comamonadaceae; genus Caenimonas; species Caenimonas aquaedulcis. The sequence goes on from NZ_JADWYS010000001.1 coordinate 563,500, forward strand.
GTGATGGAAGGCTCGCAGGTCGAGCGCTTCCTGGCCACCGAATCGTCGGCGTCCCGCTACGAAAAGGCTGACGCGCTGCACCACGTGCTGATGAAGGTCGAGACGCACAACCACCCCACGGCGATCTCGCCTTTCCCGGGCGCGTCCACCGGCGCCGGCGGCGAAATCCGCGACGAAGGGGCCACCGGCCGCGGCTCCAAGCCCAAGGCGGGCCTCACGGGCTTCACGGTGTCGAAGCTCTGGGGCGGCTGGTCCGACCAGCCCGGCGGCAAGCCGGAACACATCGCGAGCCCCCTGCAGATCATGACGGAAGGCCCGCTGGGCGGCGCGGCCTTCAACAACGAATTCGGACGGCCCAACCTGCTCGGTTATTTCCGCGAGTACGAGCTCGAAGCCGGCGGCGCGATGCGCGGCTACCACAAGCCCATCATGATCGCGGGCGGCCTGGGCACGATCTCGGCGGAGCAGACGAAGAAGATCGAGTTTCCCGCCGGCACCTTGCTCATCCAGCTGGGCGGGCCGGGTATGCGCATCGGCATGGGCGGCGGGGCGGCAAGCTCCATGGCGACGGGCGCGAATGCGGCCGAGCTGGACTTCGATTCCGTGCAGCGCGGCAACCCCGAGATCGAGCGCCGCGCGCAGGAAGTCATCAACCATTGCTGGGCGGAAGGCGCCGCCAACCCGATCCTCGCGATACACGACGTCGGCGCGGGCGGGTTGTCCAACGCGTTCCCCGAATTGACGAACGACGCCGGCCGCGGCGCGCGCTTCGACCTGCGCAAGGTGCCGCTGGAAGAATCGGGCCTCGCACCCAAGGAAATCTGGTGCAACGAGAGCCAGGAGCGCTACGTGATGGCGATCGCGCCGGAGTCGCTCGCCAGATTCCAGGCTTACTGCGAGCGCGAGCGCTGCCCGTTCTCCGTGGTGGGCGTGGCGACCGAAGAGCGCCAGCTCGTCGTCGCGCGCGAGGAAGACGCACCGGTGGACATGCCGATGAACGTGCTCCTGGGCAAGCCGCCCAAGATGCATCGGGACGTGAAGACGGTGAAGCGCGATTTCAAGCCGGTGGACCTGGGCGGCGTCAAGCTGCAGGACGCCGCCATCGCGGTGCTCGCGCATCCCACGGTGGCATCGAAGCGCTTCCTCATCACCATCGGCGACCGCACCGTGGGCGGCCTCACGCACCGCGACCAGATGGTCGGGCCCTGGCAGGTGCCGGTGGCGGACTGCGCCGTCACGCTCGCCGACTACAAGGGTTTCGCGGGCGAGGCGATGAGCATGGGCGAGCGCACGCCGCTCGCCGCGATCGACGCGCCGGCCTCCGGCCGAATGGCGGTCGCGGAAGCCATCACCAACCTGCTGGCCGCGCCGATCGAGCTCGCGCGCGTGAAGCTGTCCGCCAACTGGATGGCCGCCTGCGGCGAGGAGGGTGAAGACGCCGCGCTGTACGAGACGGTTCGCGCGGTCGGCATGGAGCTATGCCCCGCGCTCGGGATTTCCATTCCCGTCGGCAAGGACAGCCTGTCGATGCGGACGCAGTGGGGCGAGGGCGGGGACCGCAAGAAGGTCACGTCGCCGGTCAGCCTGATCGTGAGCGCGTTCGCCACCTTGCAGGATGTCCGCGGCACGCTGACCCCGCAGCTCGACGCCGCCGAAGAAAGCACGCTGGTGCTCGTCGACCTCGGCCGCGGGTGCAACCGCATGGGCGGCAGCATCCTCGCGCAGACGCTGGGCCAGTCCGGCGATGAAGTGCCGGACCTGCACGAAGCGCAGGACCTGGTGAAGCTCGTGAACGCCGTCAATGCGCTGCGCGCCCAGGGCCGCATCCTGGCCTATCACGATCGCAGCGACGGCGGTCTCTTTGCCGCGGCGTGCGAGATGGCCTTTGCGGGCCACGTGGGCGTGGCACTCAACGTCGACCTGCTCGTAACCGAAGGCGACGGCATCAGCGACAGCCGCGCCGACTACGGCGACGCGAAGAACTGGGCGGCGCAGGTCGGCCCGCGCCGGGACGAGCTCACGCTCAAGGCGCTCTTCAACGAGGAGCTCGGCGTGGTGCTGCAGGTGCGCAGCGCGGAGCGCAACGAGGTGATGCAGTTGCTGCGCGAGCACGGCCTCTCGCGCCACAGCCACTTCGTGGGGCAGACCCGGCTCGCTTCATCGTCCATCGACGTGGGCAAGGGTGAAGTGCAGGTGTGGCGCGACACCAAGGCCGTGTTCAGCGCGAAGCTGTCCGACTTGCACCAGGTATGGGACAGCGTGAGCTGGAAGATCGCCCAGCAGCGCGACAACCCGGCCGGCGCGGACGCGGAACATGCCGCGGCGGGCGACCCCACGGACCCGGGCCTGCAGGTGTCGCCGACCTTCGACCCCAAGGACGACGTCGCCGCGCCCTACCTCAACCTGTCGCGTCCCAGGGTCGCGATCCTGCGCGAGCAGGGCGTCAACTCGCACGTCGAGATGGCCTACACCTTCACCGAGGCGGGCTTCGACGCGTACGACGTCCACATGACGGACCTGCAATCGGGCCGGGCCCGCCTGCAGGACTACAAGGGATTCGTCGCCTGCGGCGGCTTCAGCTACGGCGACACGCTGGGCGCGGGCATCGGCTGGGCGCGCAGCATCACCTTCAACCCGCTGCTGGCGGAGCAGTTCAGGCACTTCTTCGGCCGCGCGGACACCTTCGCGCTGGGCGTGTGCAACGGCTGCCAGATGGTCGCTGAGCTGGCGGACATCATCCCCGGCGCGCAGGCCTGGCCCCGCTTCACCACGAACCGCAGCGAGCGGTACGAGGCCCGGCTGTCGCAGGTGGAAGTCCTGGAGTCGCCCAGCCTGTTCTTCGCGGGGATGGCGGGCAGCCGGCTGCCTATCGCGGTGGCGCACGGCGAAGGCTTCGCGAATTTCGCGCATCGTGGAGACCCGTCGAAAGCCATCGCGGCGATGCGTTTCGTCGACCACCACGGCCAGCCGACGGAGACATACCCGTTGAACCCGAACGGCAGCCCGGGGGGCCTCACCGCCGTGACCACGGCCGACGGCCGCTTCACGGCCATGATGCCGCACCCGGAGCGCGTGTTCCGCAATGTCCAGATGAGCTGGACCTCCGGAGACACGAGCGAGCTCAGCCCGTGGATGCGGATCTGGCGCAACGCGAGGAAGTGGGTGGGCTGACCGCCCCAGCGCCCCGCCGTCGCCCGGCGCGGATAGACTCGCCGCGATGGCCGCTCCCCTCACCACGCGCTTCGACTCCATCGACGCATTGCGCGGCATCGCCATCGTCTGGATGACGGTGTTCCACTTCTGCTTCGACCTCAACCACATCGGCTGGCTGCACCAGAATTTTTACCAGGACGCCTTCTGGACGGGGCAGCGCACGGCGATCGTCAGCCTGTTCCTCTTCTGCGCGGGCCTCGGTCAGGCGGTCGCGGTGGAGCAGGGACAAAGCTGGCGAAGGTTCTGGAAGCGCTGGGGCCAGATCGCCGCTTGCGCGCTGCTGGTCACCGCGGGCTCGATCGCCATGTTCCCGAAAAGCTTCATCTACTTCGGCGTGTTGCACGGCATTGCGCTGATGCTCATTCTTGTGCGATGCAGTGCCGGTTGGGGCCGCTGGCTGTGGGTGGCGGGCGCCGTCGCCATCGCATTGAAGCCGGCCGCCGCCTGGGCCCATGGGCAATGGCCCGCGCTGGAGTTCCTCAATGCGCCCCTGTTCAATTGGCTCGGGCTCATCAGCCGCAAGCCGGTGACCGAAGACTACGTACCCCTCGTTCCGTGGCTCGGGGTCATGTGGTGGGGCATGGCGGCGGGGCAGTGGCTGCTGGCGCACCGGCGCGAAACGCTCGCGCGAACCATTCCGGAGGCCGCGAATCCACTCGCATGGCTCGGTCGCTGGAGCCTCTCGTGGTACATGCTGCACCAGCCCGTGATGATCGGCGTGTTGACGGCGCTACCAGCACTCCGGTAGCTCTCCGCGTCCATAGTGGCTTTCTCCTTGTCGTGCCGTTGCCACAAACGTGGTTCGGGAATTGGCAGCCTGGATACACTGGACTGCAAAGACCAGGGGGAGTACTGATGGCTTTCTATGCAGGCACCGGCGGCAATGACATTCTGGCCGGCGGGGCCGACAACGACACCTTGATCGGTTCGGGAGGCGACGACACCATCGATGGTGGCGCACTTGCGGACACGGCCTATTACCAGGGCAACTTCGCCGATTACGTCATCACGTACGACGCGGCGACGCACGAATACACCATCGCCGACCAGTTCCCGGGCCGTGACGGCACGGACGTCGTCAAAGACGTCGAGACCTTCAATTTCTTCGACGGGCCCAAAACGTTCGGCCAGCTCGTTCCCCACGCGGGCGATGGCCTGGTCCTTTCCGGCACACCGTCCAACGACACGCTTTTCGGCGGCGCGGGCCTTGACAGCATCACCGGCTCCGAAGGAAACGACGTGCTCGGCGGCATGGGCGCGGACGACACCCTTCTTGGCGGCGACGGCAACGACACGCTGATCGGCGACG